>JALNWR010000044.1 GCA_023230795.1 Candidatus Cloacimonadota bacterium | reverse complement strand
TGCTCGCTCACTACAAAAGCTCTTTACTAATGCAGCAGCAGGTGGTTTGGAAAGTTCTCCTGTAAGACCTTCCCGAGGAGCCAAATCCTCATGTCCTTGATAGTTACGAAATTGAATTAACATCCAATTTCTCCTGACACACTGAAGTCCAAACGCCTAAGTAATTGGTAGTATATGTATAAACATCGTAAGGCGTTTGAACTCCAAAAATCTGAAAACCTCAAAACTCCCCCTTAAATTCAGCTTTCTCTTGACGTGATTTTGCCTTTCAAATAGCTTGCACATTGGCTTTGAATTCTATTTGCATTTTCATAATATAAGTTTGGGAGAAGATACATTTATGCCAAAAAGGTTGAGATACACACAGTTAGCCATTCTGCTATTGCTTTGCCTCACAGGGCATGCCATGGTGCCCCCGCATCCGATGTATAAAGATATTCCGGATACTTGGGAGCCCATCAGGATAGCTGTGCCCGGGAATCTTGCTTCGGGAAGTGGAATAAATTCCACAGACCCGCAGGGTTTTGACAGTAGTTTTAGGCAGGATGCTTTACCTTCAAACGTCTTAGCTTTGATGGTGGAATTCAGCGATGTCCGATTCAAGACCGAGCCTCAGTATCCAGATACGAGATGGGGGCATGATGCGGCCTTTTTTGAGCGTTGGATGCTGCATTTGGGGGATTTCTTCCTGGATGCCTCGCATGGCGCTTACGAGATGAATTACACTGTGTATCCCCAAAGATTTCAGTTGTCCAGGCCGCTGGCTTATTATGGTTCAGATACATCCAGCAAGACCGATGCACGGTTGCCGGAGATATTGCCGGATTTGATGCCTCAGGCTCAGGCTGTGATCAACTTCCAGGATTACGATGCGGTGATCATCTTTCATGCCGGAGCCGGGCAGGAGACAGATGTGGAGCGCATTCGCACGGATTCGATCTGGAGCACCTTCCTCACGCGCCGGTATTTGCAATCCTATTTTGATCCTGACAATGACGATTATCCCGGCTTTGAGACTCCGGATGGGGCGGTTTTGACAAACGTCGTGATCGTGCCTGAAGACCAGTATCATGATTACTTCCCGGGAGAAGGTGAAGAGGATGCAGAGCTTTACCTTTTCAGCCTATACGGAGTTTTGGCTCATCAATTTGGTCACGTATTGGGGCTACCGACGCTGTTTGACAACGACAGCAGCAATGGCAAGAGTCAGGGCATCGGCAATTGGGGTTTGATGGGCACCGGAGTGTGGAATGCCGGCGGTTATGTGCCTGCACAGCTTTCTGCCTATTGCCGCTATCTTCTGGGCTGGGAAGAGGCAGTTACTTTGGAGCAGGATGGGCAGGACTTCCCTTTGGATCACTTTTTAAATCATCAGCAGGATGCCATCAGGCTCTACAAGGTTCCGATCTCGGAAAAGGAATATTTCCTACTGGAAAACCGCCAGCAAAATCCCGATGGCAGCCTGGACCCTTACAACAATCTGCCCAGTTACAGCTTCAAGCTTCTGCCCGAAGGGGAACAGGAGTATTATGATCAATATCCGGATCTGCCTTACTTCAACTTTATGGCAAACCGCTATTCCGGCTCGGAATGGGATTTCTTCCTGCCAGGATTTGGTATGGACCCCAGCACAGATGGCAGCGGAATCCTGATCTGGCATATAGATGAGAATGTGATTGAGGAGAATTTCACCCAGAATTTTGATCTCAACCGCGTGAATGCCAATGCAAATCACAAAGGTGTGGACCTCGAAGAAGCGGATGGCTTTCAGCATCTGGATACTGCGATCATGGATGAATATAAATATGGCGGTTACAAGGATAGCTATCGTGCGGATAATAACGACTACTTTGGCTATGGCCTTCACAATGATCTGATCTGGCTGCCCACTGCGGAGAGCTATTACGGTGGCATTCCGCTGGAGATTTATGATATCAGTGAGAGCGATAATCGGATGAGCTTTAGCCTGCGCTTTGCCTGGAGGCTGGATGCAGAATTTCCCGGCCCCAGTCTCTTGCCGGCTGCGGCCATAGACCTTGATGGGGACGGCGTGCAGGAGATATTTTATCCGATGTCGGATGGCCAGCTTACCCTTTTCAAAGACGACAGCATGGCCACAGGCTATCCGCAGCTTTATCAGCCCATTACACAGCTATATACTTGGGATGGCGAGGCCTTGTATCTGCCCATGCAGAAGGATCATTTGCTGCGCCTGGCCCGCAAAGACACCAGCGGCATCCGCTTCACCTTGAATCTGGCCAATCGCGAATGGATCAGCCATCCGGTGGATATCGGCTCGCAGCTGCTTTTACCCCTGAAACGCACAGATAGCGGCCTCAGCGAAATCATGCTCTATGACAAGATTACAAGAGAGTATCAAGCAGAGTATATCCTGCCCCAGGGAGAGCTGCAGGCCAATCTGTCCTATTACGAGGGGCAGATTTTCGGCCTTAGCAAGACAGATACCCATCAGCTTTTGCAAAAGGACTTTGGCACAGGCGATCTGCAGAGCTTTGAGCTTTCTGTCCCCGCGGATTCCTTGTGCATCGGACTCTTTGCCGCGCCGCTAAAAGAGGAGCTCAGCCTCATAGTGCAATGTCCGGCCAGCATCTACGTATATGAATTTGAGGCAGGTCTCAATGAATGGAAGCTCTTGCCGGGCTTTCCCTTTGTGCTTCCGGACAGCACTTTTGCGCCTTTGACTATCCAGGATTTTGATGCCAATGGCAGCCTGGACCTCATGCTCAGCACTGCTAACAAGGTCTTTATCATAGATTACAGCGGCAGCGCGATGAGCCCGGCGAGCCTCGATATGGGGCTAAGCGATGATGGCATCAGCGCCGGAGCTTTGGCCATGGACCTGAATGGGGATGGCAGGCTGGAGCTGGCCGCCGCACTCAGCATGAACCGCCTTGCTATCTGGAATGAAAATTACCGGCTGCAATCCGACTTCCCCGTATCTTTTGCAAATCGGGGACGCCACCTGCCTTTTGTAGCCCAGGGTGCAGATGAGGGTTACTATCTGTGGATAGCCTCAGATAAAGGCAGCATCTTCCGCACTGCCTTGCCGGATTTCAATCCCGCTACGGTAGATGAGGCCTGGCTCTGTGAATTTGCCGATCTGCGCCGCAGCGCTTCCCGGGGAGCCAGCACAGCGCAGAATCAGTTCCAGAGCGAAGGCAGATTTGTGCTGGATGAGCTGTATTTCTTCCCCAATCCTTTGAAAAACATCTACGAGCCGAAGCTGCGCCTTTCGATAATGCCCACGCAGGATATACAGGTGGAGCTCAAAATCTTTGACATCAGTGGTAAAATGGTTTATAAACATAGCGCTCTGGCTTATGCCTACCTGCGCAATCTGGAAATATTTGAAATCCCAGCGCATAGACTCAGCAGCGGGATATATATCGCCATCATCAGTGCGGAAGGTGAAATTCACCGCCTGCGCTTTGGTATAGAAAAATAAGGAGCATAGCTTCATGAAAAAATACATTATTACACTGTTGATCGCTGTCCTGGCCTGGACTTTGATCGCCAACGTGCACTCCGAGGCCGGCAGATACGGTTACCAATTCCTAAACATCCCGGTAAATCCGGTAAGCATGGCTTTGGCCGGACGCGGGATTCACTATGACAGCAATCATAGCGCCTGGTTCTGGCAGCCTGCATCTGCAACCGTGGAGAGGAACAAAAGCCTGACTGCCTCACACAGCACCTGGATCGGAGATACGGCCTACAGCTCGCTGGTATATTCCTATTCCACGCGCAGCTCGCACTTTGGACTGGGCCTTATCAATCTCAGCTATGGCGAAATCGAAAAGCGGGATGAGACCGGACTCTTGATAGGACACTACAATCCCTCCGATACCAATATCCGGGGAAATTATGCCCTGCGCCTGAGTCCCAACCTCTATCTGGGAGCGAATCTGGGAGTGGTCTATCAGAAATTGGACACGGCTTCATCTTTGGCGCTGAGCAGCGATCTGGGCAGCACCTGGCTGCCGCCTCTGGCTGGCAGCAGAATGTCTTTTGCAGTGCGCAATCTGGGCATCAGCAATAAGACCGATGAGAAAAGAGAAAAGCTGCCCATCAGTCTGGACCTGGATCTGTATGAGGGAATCACTCTGGGAAGGGGAGAGCTGGGAATGGAAGCCTCTTTCATCAAGGCTGTGGACGAGGATTTGCGCATAGCGCTGAGCACAGAATTGAAACCGATGCAAAGCTTATACCTCAGAGCGGGATACAAATTTAATACCGATGCCGAAAGCTTTACTGCCGGAATGGGGCTAAAGCTCTTCCGCATTGCCATAGACTATGGCTATGTGGCCTTCAGCGAAGGGCTGAGCGACGTGCATAGCTTTGGGCTGAGCTACCAGTTTTAAGGGAATAATATGAGATTGAATAGCCCTTTTCTGCATAAGAAAGCAAGTCCTGCCCGGTTTACCACCAATGCCCTGCTGATCCTTTTGATGCTCCTGCTTGGCTGCCCGCTATTGGCGATAGGGGCATACACTCCGGGGCAGATACTTTTTAAGACCAGCTCTCAAAAACAGATCAGCGAAGCTAAGATCGGACTTTCAGACTTTGATACCTACCTGAGCCAATACGGCCTGAAAGACCTGCAGCCGATCTCAGGAATGCCATCCGGACGCTACTTTAAGGCAAACCTGAGCCAGATGCCGGATATTCAGCAAATGAAAAGCCTGAGCTTTGCCGGAATCGAATACATCGAACCAAACTATCTAAGGAAAATGCATGCCATACCCAATGATGAGCTTTTCCCCAGACAGCTGCATCATCTGTGCAGCATTCCCCAAGCCTGGGATTATGGCACTGGCAGCCATCAGATCATAGTGGGCGTTGTAGATAGCGGACTGCTGATCAATCATCCCGATATCCAGGCAAATGTCTATATCAATCATGGCGAGATTCCGGATAACGGCATCGACGATGATGGAAACGGCTATATAGATGACTGGTGCGGCTGGGACTTTGTGGATGCTCCCGAGATGGCGGATGTGGCCTTGGGAGACTATCTGGAACAGGATAACGACGTGGAAGATGAAAACTTCCATGGCACGCACGTCTCCGGCATCATCGGAGCTGTGGGCAACAACGGAATTGGCGTGGCCGGAGTGTGCTGGAACGTGCGGATAATGCCGCTGAGAGCAGGATTCAGAACCTCAGACGCCGGCTATTTGCAAGATGATGACTGCGCTGCGGCTATCATCTATGCAGCGGATAACGGCTGCCATGTAATCAATATGAGCTGGGGGGACCCGAACTATTCCGCCATCATCGCCGATGCCTGTGATTATGCTTATGCCAAGGGAGTGGTGCTGGTGGCTTCTTCGGGAAACGATCACGGAGACAATATGGGCTATCCGGCGCGCTTATCAAACGTGATTTCGGTAGGAAGTGTAAATGCTGGGAAGGTGGTCTCCGGATTCTCCAGCTATGGGCACGATCTGGATTTGGTGGCTCCGGGTGAATTTGTGATGTCCACCTACAAGGACAGCGGAGACGATATGTATATGCAGATGAGCGGCACTTCGATGAGCGCCCCTTTTGTTTCCGGCAGCATAGCCCTGCTTTTGTCAATGGTTCCGGGGCTCAGTCCTGCTCAGGTGCGGGCGCGTTTGCTTGGTGCTACAGACGATATTGATGCCCCCGGTTTTGATATTCGCACCGGACATGGCCTTCTGAATGCCAGAAAGCTTTTGGACAATCTCGATCCGCCTTTTGTTCAGATAGATTATCCTCTGGATCAGATCGGCATTTCCGGCAGCACCCAGATCAAAGGCAGCGTTTATGGCGAGAACTTTGCCCGCTATACCCTGATGTATCGCAGTATGACAGACCCCAATATGGGTACCTGGAAAGACGCTCTGGAGCATACTTCCCAGCCTGTTTATTATACCAGTGAGGTGCATGACGGGGTGTTGGGTGAATTTTACGTTCCGGATAGCTTCCCTGAAGGCAGCTATATGCTGCGTCTGCAATATGAAAAGCGGCAGAATAATCTGATGAAGTACAATTACTTTCGCATTATCACTGTGAATCGCAGTCTGCCGGAGCTTGTGCCCGGGAAATTGGGACATTTCAGACGTTACGAGCGTGAAAATCTGAGATACTACATCACGGCTACCTTTGATGAGAAGGTGAGAACGCAGCTTTCCCTCTGGGATAGCAGTGGGCAAATGCGCACGCTGTATGGTACTTTGGTAGATACCCTGCAGGTGTGGTCTTTGCCACAAGACCTCCCCGAAGGCAGCCTGGATATACAGATCAAGGCTACAAACAACGCCGGGCTCAGCTCCCAAAGTCAAATCCTGGAAGACTTCATGGATATCCACTACGAGAGCGTTCCCACCCATAAATTTCTGCATCGGGAAATCGGGAAAGCTAAGGTGCCGCTAAATCGCTGGCATGATTTTAATGGCAATGGCAAGGCTGAATATTTAGCCATGGATATTCCGGAGCTGGGCTATGGCAAAGTCTATGCCTATGAACCCCGCCCCGGAGCTCATGTGCAGACTCACTCCTTTGGTGAAAATTTCTGGCCTCTGGATCTGGGCGATACCAACGGTCGCGGCATGGAATTGCTGCTGCTCCAATCCGAAATCGGCAAACTCTGGGATACCGCAGAGGGAGAACAGTATCCCAGTGCAGATACACTGAACCTCAACGATACTGGAATCATCGGCGGCGCTATAGCGGATTACAACGGAAACGGCACCAAAGACGTCTTACTGGTAAAGAACCTCCCTGAAGGCAGAGTGATTCAGCTTTATGCCTGGAACAACCAGGGTGTAATGTCTGCCAGAAACACCCTGCTAAACAACACCCCTACAGACTTGAGAAACAACTTCGTGCCCACCATCATAGTGGAAAACTTTGATCAGGATTCCCGCCCTGATATCCTCTGTGCAGATACCGATGGGGACATCATGATCTTTGAAATCCTGAATATGGCTGAGCAAAACATGGTATGGCATCACCGCATGCCGGTTGCCAATACCTATCAGCTTGCCAGCGGAGATTTTGATGGAGATGGACAGCTGGATTTTGTGGTGGGTGGCTACAATGAAAGCATGCTGAATCCAGATTTGAATTTCTGGCATTTTGAAGCCTTTACCTCAGATGGTAATAATAGCTACATCAGCATGGGCTCCATTATGTTTAACAACGTGGAATCCCAAAACGCCATCACGGTCATGGATATGGATGGCGATGGCAAGGATGACCTGGTGCTGGGCATTTCCCCCAGCCTCTATATAGTCAAATACATAGATGGTGAATTTAAGCCTGTATTTATGGGCGATAGCACATTGAACTACCGTTTGGCAGCCTGGCGGGACGAAGCGGACAAAGCTTGGGTGACGAGCAATTACCAGGTAGAGCCGGATTCGCTGATTGCAGTTGAATGGGGCATGGATGAGCCTTTTACCGGGCCTCCCACCCCGGTAAATCTGGTGGTTCAGGCCATTGGGCCGGATATGGTTCAGCTGAGCTGGATAGAGCAAGCTGCAGATTTCTACCGCATTTATCGCAAAGATGAAGCGGGGGATATCAGCTTGATCGACAAGGTCATGGGCACACCATATACAGATACAGACCTGCAGGTAGAGCATAACTATTCTTACGCCATCAGCGCGGTGCATCTGGCCAGCGAGCCCAGCGAAAGCATGCTTTCAGCCTGGCATGAAGCTATGACCTTGCCGGTTCCCCAGATCATCAAGATCAATATGGTGGGGAATCATGAGCTGAGAGCTCTGTTCAATCAAAGAATGACCTCCAGCGTGTTGAACCCCAGCTTTTATAGCCTGTCTCATGATCTGGGACACCCGATTTCAGTAAATAGCACAGCTCAGCAACACGGCATCCAGCTGCGGTTTCGTGAGGCTTTTCCAGATATAGAGGGGCTCTTTAGCCTGCAAGTACACGGAGTCTGCGGCCCCAGCGGAATCCCCATCGCTACCCACAGCTTTACCTTCCCTTATGTGCAGGATATTGTGCCGCCTAAGGTGCAAAAGGTCCAGGTCTTAGAAGGGCGCAAAAGCGTGGAGATCAGCTTCGATGAAGAGATCAATCAGACATCTGCAAATTACGTGGGAAACTACACTTTGCACTGCCCGGAAAATGACCCCGATAATAGCATCAAGAGCATTCATGCCGAAGACAGCCGGGTCCTAATAGACTTCGTCCACACCCTTAGATACAGCAATGATGCCTACTATATCCAGATCGAAAATGTCACCGATCTGTTTGGAAACATCATCTCCCCACTGCACAATCTGGCGCGCTTTGCCTTGCGGGATATCACCGATCTCAGCGAGATCGTGGTTTTTCCAAATCCTTTGACCACTGCTTCGCATTCTGAGCTCGTTTTCATGAATTTCCCTGCGCAGAAAATCGGCAAGATCGCCATTTATGATGCCAGCGGCGCTTTGATTTACAAAGCAAAGCTGGGCCCTTTTAATCCCGAAAACAACCGCATCACCTGGCGCTGGAATGCCAAAAACCAAGATGGCAGAAAGGTCTCCAGCGGAGTCTATTTCTATATCATTGAAATGGACGGTGAACGCACCCGCGGTAAATTTGCCATCATCAATTAGGATAAACTTATGAATAATGAAGAATACTGGGACGAGCTGGAGCTCGAACAAGAAGAAGAAAGCTGGGAGGAACTGCAAAGGGGCGAAAAGACTGCCTTGATCGCAGCCCTGATCCCCCCCCGCGAAAGCGAAGAGGATACCCAGGCCTCCTTAAACGAGCTGGAACGCCTCGCAGATACCGCCGGAATCGCAATCCTGGGACGTTATACCCAGAGACGAGCCCATCCGGAACGCAGCACCTATTTTGGCAAAGGTTTTCTGGAAGACCTCGGCATCAAGATATCCCAGGCGCAGGCCGATATCCTGATCGTCAACGATGAACTCACCCCCGTGCAGGGGCGCAATATTGAAGATACCTTTCAGATCAAGGTGATAGACCGTACCGAAGTGATTCTGGACATCTTTCACAATCATGCCCGTAGCAAAGAAGCCAAGCTCCAGGTCAAGCTAGCCGAATTGCAGTATCAACTTCCCCGTCTCAGACGCATCTGGGCACATTATGATCAGGAACGCGGCAGCATGCGCGCCGGCGGTGGAGCAGCCAGCCGGGGCACGGGCGAAAAGCAGATCGAGATCGATAAACGCTTGATCCGCCAGAAGATTCGTAAGATAAACAGAGCCATAGATCAGATTTCCGCTCAGAAGGAAACCCAGCGAAAACAACGCGAAAATAGCAAGAAAATCTGCATAGTGGGCTATACCAATGCCGGCAAATCCACCCTGTTCAATCGCCTCACGGATGCCGGCGTGCTGGTAGAAGACCGCCTTTTTGCCACTCTGGATTCCACCAGCAGACAGCTAAAGCTTAGCACCGGAGCGCCAGCCGTGCTTTCAGACACGGTAGGCTTTATTTCCAATCTCCCGCATCATCTGGTGGCCTCATTTCGGGCTACGCTGATGGAAGCGGTGGATGCAGACCTGCTGTTGCATATAGTAGATATTTCCGATGAGCGTCATGAATATTACGTGAATGAAGTAAATGATGTGCTGGGCAGCATCGGCGCTATGGACATCCCCCAGATTATAGTCCTGAACAAAACAGACCTGGTTGACAGCAGCCTGACCAAGATTCTGAGCAAGTATTATGAAGATGCTGTAGCGATCAGCGCTGTCAAAAACAAAGGGATAGAAGAGCTTTTGCAAAAGATCGAAGAAGTCTTGATGGAAAATCGGCTGTATCATCTGCATCTGCCCTACACTCAAAATGCGCTGATCTCCCGCCTGCATGAAATCGGCAAGATCACGCAGGAGGATTACAAGGAAGACGGCATCTACCTCAGCGTGATTCTGGGCATCTCTGACCGGTATCTGATCCAGGAATACATTGTCCCCAAATGAGCCCCTGCAAAGAGCTTCTGCTGGCAATTTACTTGACACAATAGCTGTGGGGATTATTTCAGTATTATAGAAAATATCAAAATAGGAGATAATATGGCAAAGCAAATTTCTGCAAAAGAAGCCGCCGCTTTGATCAAAGCAGGCAGCAGATTGGCCATCGGCGGTTTTCTGGCTGTCGGCGCGCCAGAAAGCATCATCGATGCCATCGTTGAAGCCAAAATCCCAGATCTGCACATGATAGTGATCGCGTCTGACTGGGAAGACAAAGGCGTAGGCAAATTGATCGCCGCCAAACTGATTAAAAGCGCCCAAGTTTCGCATTTGGGTACAAACCGCACCATCCAAGCTCAGATGAATGCCGGTGAAATCGATATTGAGCTTGTCCCCCAAGGCACCCTCATGGAAAGAGTTCGCGCCTGTGGCGCCGGCCTGGGCGGAATCCTTACCCCCACCGGACTGGGCACAGTGGTAGAAGAAGGCAAACAGATTCTTTCCGTAGAAGGCAAAGACTATATCCTCGAGCCCGCTATTTGCAGCGATTTTGCTCTGGTAAAAGCCTGGATGGCAGACCGCATGGGCAATCTCGTTTTCCGCAAAACCGCCCGCAACAGCAATCCCATCATGGCCATGGCCGGCAAAACCACCATCGTGGAAGCCGAGCACATCGTAGAAGTGGGAGACCTTGATCCCGAACTCATTGCTTGTCCCGGAGTTTTTGTGGATTACATAGTTCATAGCACGGAGGTAAGCAATGGATAAGAGACAAATGATAGGAAAAAGAATCGCCCAGGAATTTAAAGATGGAGATTATGTAAATCTCGGTATCGGTCTGCCTACTTTGGCAGTGAACTACATCCCAGCGGGCGTGCACGTGATCTTCCAAAGTGAAAACGGCATGCTGGGTGTGGGCCCCAGTCCCGAAGAAGGCTGCGAAGATCAGGATATGATCAATGCCGGCGGAGGGTTTATCACCGAACTCAAAGGCTCTTCTTTCTTTGATAGTGCCCTAAGCTTTGCCATCATACGCGGCGGACACATCGACGCCACAGTTTTGGGAGCCTTGCAGGTGGATGCCCATGGCAATCTGGCAAATTGGATGATCCCCGGAAAAATGGTGCCCGGTATGGGTGGAGCAATGGACCTCGTTACCGGAGCCCGCAAAGTGATAGTAGCCATGGAACATGTCGATAAACGCGGCAACCCCAAGATTCTGAAAGAATGCAATCTTCCCCTCACTGCAAAAGCGAAAGTAAGCTTGATCATTACCGATATGGCAGTGATCGAGGTGACCCCCGCAGGCCTCGTGCTCAAAGAACTCTCAGAAGGTACTTCGGTGGCAGAGGTAGTCAGCGCCACTCAGGCCGAGCTTATCATCCCCGATGCCCCGCATAAAATCGGCAGCTTCGGCGGATAAACTAAAAACTATAACCTTCAAAAAAACCGGAAGCTTCTTCCGGTTTTTTTCTCTCTTGTGTGCAAGCTTTATTCTGAATGCTTTATCGCATAACCCTCTAATATGCCTCTTCCAGCAGATCATCCAGCGCAATCTTATTTGTCAATACACTTAGCACCTGCTGCCTGTTCTCATAAAATATTCTGCCAATTTCAGGGTCAAATTGCTGCCCCCGGTTTCGATAAATCTCCTGTGCGGCACGCCCATAATCCAGATTACTGCGATATTTGCGTTTGCTGGTCATAGCATCAAAGCTATCCGCCACACTCACGATACGGGCAAAAAGATGAATATCTTCACCCTTCAGGCCATAGGGATAGCCTTCGCCATTGTACCATTCATGATGCTGGAGGATGATCTTGCTTACAGTCTTGGGCAGACCCATGGGGTCCACTATCTTAGCGCCGGCGATGGGATGACGTTTGATGATGTCATATTCACTATCGGTAAGGCTTTGCTCTTTGTTCAGCACGTTGCTCATCACGCCTATTTTGCCCAGATCGTGCAAAAGGGCTCCGATCCTGATCTCACGCAAGTCCTCCAAGCTAAAATCCATTACCTTGCCAAGACCCACAGAGATCGCGGTGACCCGCTCGGAATGGCCCAAAGTATAGGTGTCATTTACTTCCATGGCATTCACCATTACATGGATGGTATTCAGATAGCTGCGTTCCAGCTTGGCCTTGGTCTCCATAAGCTCAGCCGTACGTTCCAGCACCAGGGTCTTCAGCTTGTCTTTGTATTTGCTGTTTTGAACGCGGAGCTGATGTGCCTCCAGCGCTTGTCGCACCGTAACGATGAGATCGCTGATTTCAAAGGGTTTTTTGAGAAACTCATACACTCCCAGATGGATAGATTTACGCATGACCTCTTCATCCGAAGAGCCGGTAATCAGGACCACGGGGATTCTGTCATCGTACTCGCGTACCGCTTTGAGTATATCCAGTCCACTTAATTTTCCCATCTTCACATCACTAATTACAGTAGAAATACCACCTTCATAGATCATTTCCAAGGCCTGCTCAGGATCGTGCATAGTGGTTACAGTATAATCTTTTTCATTTTTCAGGCTCAAGCGTACGCAATCCAGAATGGAAATGTCGTCGTCTATTACCAATACACGTGGTTTTTGTATTTTCATATTCTATTCAAAAGAGAGTCTCTTCCCAATCTTCGTTTTCCCGGATCAGATCCGGATAGTTATTTGCCACTTTATTTACTGCCGGACTCACACGATGGCATTCAAGTATGTCGTCCGGGGCCGGAATCAAAAGCTCCCGCGCCATTCTGATATCTTGCAATTTTGAGTCCAAAAAAGTATCAATCCCCTCTTCCCTGACCATAGCCGGCATGCGGTGATGCAGTTTTTTCATAAAGCTGTTCGCGGCTGTAGTGATAATGCCAAGGCTGGGCAGCCAACTGCCATCATCCCCCTGCCATACATCGTAAATCGCTGCCAGATAGAGCAGTGAACCTTGGGCCGGATATATGTAATACGGGATCTTTCCCGGAGCCTGCCATTCATAAAAGCCATTGACCGGCACTAATGCGCGGCGCCGCAAAAAAGATGCCTTGAAAGAAGGCTTTTCTGTGATGGTCTCAGAGCGGACGTTGATCATAGGCCTGGAGGGAATCTGCTTCATCCAGGAAGGAACGAGGCCCCAGCGGAAATAGCCATTATAGCGCAGCTCGCCCTTGCTCACTATCGCCATCACCGTTTGCGTTGGAGCTACATTGTAAGAAATCGTCATCTGCTCGGAGCTGATCTGAGCTTTCAGTTCACGCTCCAGCTTTTGCAATTCTTTGTGTTGTATTACTTGAACAAATCTTCCGCAGATTTTAGTCTCCTTTATGGTTGACAATTATTTTGGGCTCGGATATATTGGCAAGAGATATTTTGTTAGCCGACTTTGCCGGCTGTAAAAAGTCTAAGGAGTAACAATGACAAATAATGATATAGACGCCGTAATGAAAGAGCTGAATACCCATTTTCACAGCGTGAAAACCCCTATCGTGGATTTGATTCAGGCCAAGACAGAACAGCCCTTCAAAGTGCTGATAGCCACCATCCTCAGCGCCCGCACCAAAGATGAAACCACAGCCAAAGTGGTGGATGAACTCTTCAAAGTGGTAAACAACGCGGATGATCTGGATGCCATCAGCGCCGAGGAGCTGGACCGGATCATCTACCCGGTGGGCTTTCACAATACCAAGACCCAGCATCTCAAACAGCTACCCAAAGTACTGAATGAGGAATTTGGCGGAGTGGTCCCATCTGAGATAGATGATCTCTTGAAGCTGCCCGGGGTGGGACGGAAGACGGCAAACCTGGTGCGCACCGTAGCTTTCTCTCTGCCCGCCATCTGTGTGGATGTCCACGTGCATCGAATCTGTAACCGCTGGGGCTATGTCAAAACCAAAAACCCCCTTGAAACCGAGATGGCCTTGCGCCAGAAATTGCCCAAAAAGCACTGGCTGAATATCAATTCCCATGTGGTGGCCTTTGGCCAAAACTTGTGCAAACCGCGTAAACCGAATTGCGATATCTGTCCTATTTATAAGTATTGTAAGAGGGTGGGGGTGAAATAACGAGTTAGAAATCGGGAACATTTCTTGAGACGAGTTTTATCGATCATGCTATTTTTTACAGATAAAGAAAACCCGCTGCTCATTCTCATTGGGAGCTTCAAGCATATCATTAAACATATCTACTGAAGAAAATACACTTAAAAGATCATCTTTGATGAGCTCTACATTAAATGATGCCTCAACTATTGATTCAGAGTAATGCAAGTATTTATTCATCTCTTGCTGAATGAAAAAATGTAGGTCCCAAATAGCTTGATCAATGCCGCTATTGTAGTACTGCATAATCAGATAATCATCATTGCTTTGCCGGAACATCGTACGCTTTATTGTCGGCATATTTAAAGCAAAGGGAGTATTTATATCAAATATGAAATATCCGTTGGGCTTGAGATGTCTAACCACAGATTGGAAGGTTGAAATCCATTTGGAGTATTCAACTTTGCTGAATTCAACATTTCGGGAGATATATCTAATCCACACAAAAGCTGGGAAGTTTTAAAATATTGTAGATTCCTCCCTGTACCACATGCAATCTCAAGAACAGATTCCGTATTGATTGTATATCTTGAAGATACGCGATCCATAAAACGATAAAAATAGCTTGCAAAATCCATGAATGCGTCATAGTGAATTCCGAATATTCTATAGTTTGACATAAGTAACTCCCATAATTTCGATAATAATGATGCTTAGCTTACTTTGCAAGGATGTTGATTAATGTCAAGTTTTAAGATAGCAGGAATTCTCCCGAAACACCAAGCTATGCTTTCTATAATGGGTTTAAACATCGTATCTTAGCTCTCATCTATATCCACATGTTTCATTTTTACCTTGATTAAAAATGGTTCATAATCTCGGTTCAAAATACCAACATAGCGAGTCCCGTAGGGACGACATTGTGCGCCTGTGAGCGACACATATCAGATCGGTGAAAGTCCGATTCAGGGTATCGTCAAGCCCTGCAGCTGAAGGTAACTGCGTCACCGCGAGGTGGGGTGGAGAGCAACCGGAAGCGA
>JALNWR010000043.1 GCA_023230795.1 Candidatus Cloacimonadota bacterium | reverse complement strand
CTAAACCTGAAAACGGCTATAGTGCTGAATTACAACCATATACAGGATTAGCAATTTGGCCGAAATGGCTAAAAAACGCCTGTTTTTGGGGGTAAAAAATAGCCAAATGGTAAAGATCGGTTAGGGGCGGTCGCCCCTGCCGAGAATTTCACTTGACGTAAATCCACCTATCAAGCGAGCTGAACCCGATAAGGAGAAAAATACAGATGTGTGGAATCGCTGGAATATACAGTTTGCTCCCAGAGCAGAAGATAGATATGGTGCTACTAAGCGAGATGACAAAGCGGGTGCATCATCGTGGGTCCCAAGATGAAGGCTATCTGGCTATCAACATCCAAAAGCCGGAGGTCCGGGCTTTTTACGTGGAAGATAGCATAGCTGCAGTGAAGGCTAAGCTTTATCCTTTTGATGCGGCTTGGGCTGCCCAGATAGGTTTTGGCTTTCAAAGACTGCCCACTTTGGAGCTTACGGAATCTGGGCATCAGCCCATGTATGATGCCAAGCTGGATTTGGCGATCATTTTTAATGGTGAAATTTACAATCATAATGAGCTAAGGGTGGAACTGGAAAAAGCGGGTTACAGCTTTCGTGGTCACAGCGATACCGAGGTGATACTCAAAGCCTACCATTACTGGGGGATGGACTGCGTGCATCGCTTTGTAGGCATGTGGGCTATTAGTATATGGGATCAAAAGCAGGGTCTTTTGTTTCTCAGCCGGGACCGCTTTGGCATCAAACCTTTGTATTATGCTATTGACAAAGGCTATCTGTATTGGGGCTCTGAGATCAAGCAAATCCTGGCAGCTCCTATCGATAAGGCCCAAAATAAGGCCATGATATGGCGCAGCATGAAAGTAAATTCCATGATGGTCTATGATGAAGAAACCCATTGGCAGCATATACATGCGCTCAAACCCGGACACAATATGATAGTAAAAGGTGGCAAAACCGAGATACGCCAATATTATCAATTGGATACAGACAGTTTTGAGCGCAGCACTCTATCTTTTGATGAAGCCAAAGATGAATATCTACAGCTTTTTATGGATAGCTTGAAATTGCAATTGCACAGTGATGTGGAGGTGGGTTCTTCACTTTCCGGAGGCCTGGATTCCAGCGCGATAGCCTGTATGGCAGCGCCGCTTCTGGACTATCCGCTTCGGACTTTTTCCATATATTATGAAGATGATCCCGCTCTGGATGAAAGGAGCTATATCGAGATAGTGGCGGCCAAAAATGGGATTCAGACGAATTATTCAGCTCCTCAGGCACAGGATGCGCTGGATTGGTGGGAGAAGGCTACTTATTTGAACGATTTGCCGGTTAGTTCCGGTTTTGTAAGCCAATACGCTTTGATGAAGATGGTGAATGAGGCATCAGTCCATGTGCTGCTTTCCGGGCAGGGCTCGGATGAGATATCCGGCGGCTATCGGCATGCTACATATCGCTATTATGCCGATCTCATCAGAAGCTTGCGGGTGGGCAGATTTGCCGGAGAAATCAAGCATTTCCTGAGCGCTAATCCTCTGCAAAGCATGGGTAATCTCGCTAAAATCGCCATGTCCGTAGCTTTGCCGGAATCCACTTTGTATGCCCTCGAAGCTCGCCATTACCGCTTTGATCCCTTCTCAAAAGAATATGCCGCTCAGGCCAAGGCTATGGTGGAGGGGAAGTTTATGCAGCAGATCAGCGATATCCCCGTTTCCAGATTGAGCAGCTTTTTGTATAATATGATGCACAACACCTCTCTGATGACCCTGCTGCACTGTGAAGACCGCATGAGTATGGGCAATGGCGTGGAGAGCCGGATGCCCTTTTTAGATCACCGGCTGGTGGAGCTGGTCTTCAGTCTTCCGGCTGCATATAAGATCAGGCCTCCATACCGCAAGGTATTCCATCGCAAAGCCTTCCAGGGCTATGTACCCCAGGAAATCTCAGAGCGCAAAGACAAAGGCATCTTTGGCAGTCCTTTTTATAGCAGGTGGATGCGCGGCGAGCTAAAGGACTTTATGCAAGACATCCTGTACAGCCGGGAATTTCGCAGCCGCGGAATCTGGGATCTGCCATTGGTGCATCAACGCTGGCGGGGCTTTTTAGCCGGGAAGAATCGCGATGCCGAAATGCTGTACAATGTGATCTCTCTGGAGCTCTGGCACAGAGTATTTAATCAGTAGATATATGAAACTTTTCAAAGCCCTGGCAGTATTCCTGATCCTCTTCTGTTTAAGCTCTTGCAAATTGATTTTCAAACAACCTGAAATTGTAAAGATACAGGATTTGACTATAGCCGAAATCAAGATTGATAACAGCAAGCTGGAGCTTTCCATCATTGTAAAAAACCCCAATGGCTATCAGGTACGGCTCAAAGAACTCAATGTAGAAATGCTGGATCCAAACCGGATAAAAGTGGGAGAGGCCCGGCTGAAAAAAGAGATCACTCTGCCGGCAAAGAAGAGTGTGCAATTGGATTTCCTGGTCAATATTCAGAGCCGTCCCATGATTCGCATGGTGAGCAGCATCAACAAAGACTTACAATTCATCATCCTGCTGAAAGGGAAGGGCAGGGCGATGGCCTTTTCCAAAAGCTTTGAACTTGAACAGCTTTATAGCATATCTATCGAAGATTATCTGCCGAAAATGCTGCCCAATCTGGGCAAGATGGATACAGGCTCTTCTGGGGGCCAAGCGCTTTTTAAGCTACTGCGCACTTATGTTGGGGATTACGGATTTAGCAAGACCGGTTTGATGGCGGATTTTATCCTGATCAATCCCTATGGCATCAATTTCCGGCTCAAGGGTTTCCCTTCCGAGATCTTCATCGGAGGCAAAGCAGTGGGAACAGGGAATATCAAGGAAGAGCTTTTCTTTGACGAAAACGTTTTTTATCGAGAAGGCAGCATGGTATTTAAGCTATCCAATCTCAAATCTGTGGTGGGTGCAGCGAAAGGAGTATTCAAAGGCGGCATTGAATATGAGGTGCGAGGAAAGATTTTGATCCAGGCTATGGGCTTTGATCTTGAGCTTCCTTATGCTTACTCCGGCGTGATTCCGGTAAGCATCTGGGAGCTATTGCTAAAGTGAGAAGAAAAAATAACTTGACGGAAATAGCAGCTGCAAAAACAATGCTATACTTAGAATAATGTTTAAGATATAAAGTAAGGAGTAATAATGGTCAAGCTGAGACTGAGAAGGATGGGAGCAAGCAACCAACCTTTTTACCGTATTGTAGCCGTGGATTCCCGCGTCAAACAAGTTGGTAAATACCTCGAATGCGTAGGTTGGTACGATACAAAGACAGAACCATCCAAGATAAATATTGAAACAGAACGTGCAATTTACTGGCTCTCTGTGGGTGCGCAACCTACCGAGACAGTGCGCTCTTTATTGCGCAAAGCTGGCGTTTTACAGATTTGGCACGAGCGTAAACTCGCGAAAGCAGAATAAGAAAAAAAGAACTGAGGTGGAGCATGAAAGATCTCATTGAATTCATGGTAAAGGCTCTTGTTGACGATCCCAGTGAAGTTTCTGTCACCGAGATTAATGGAGATAAGATAACGCTGTTTGAACTACGTGTAGCGAAGACGGACATTGGCAAAGTGATTGGAAAACGTGGACGCACCGCCGGTGCTATGCGTACTATCATTAACGCCGTATCGACCAAGCAAGGAAAACGCGCAGAGCTGGAAATCATAGAATAAATGGCTGGCCCTCACCTTATCGGAATAGGCAGATTAGGTGGCGTAGATAGTGAAGGTTGGCATCATGTGATGATAAAGCCGGATTATCGATCCGAATTTGATCACAATGCCGATTTGTATTTGATCTTTGAAGAAAATAGAGTGTTTTACGTAACTATCAGCGATAGGAAACAAAGTGAAAAGAAAACTTGGGTGAGATTTGCTGAAGACGGCATCGCCGAAGAACGTAAGCTGCACCGGGAAGTATTCCTGGCGATTGAAGATAAAGAGAATCAGGAAGATGAGTATGAACTCATTGGCCTGGATGTGGTCCATCAAGGCTGCCTTTTGGGCACTGTAGTGGATACGTTTTACAATGGCGCTCAGGATGTATTGGTGATCTCTACCGGCCTGGATACCGAGATATTGGTTCCGCAGGTGGAGCACTATCTGCCTGTGCCTCCCGCTCAGTCTCAAGGGGTGGTCTTTCTGGAAAACATGGAAGACCTGCTTTTGGCCAGCGGGCTCAGGCTGCAGGATGGTCAGCTTATAGATAGCGAAGATGAAACTTGATGTTCTCAGCCTTTTTCCGGGGGCTTTTACTAGCTTTCTGGAAAGCAGCATAGTGGCCCGGGCTATAGCTAGGGGAGCGCTCATTGTAAATCTGGATGACATACGCCGCTACACAGCGGATAAGCATCGGAAGGTGGACGATTATCCTTATGGCGGTTTTGCCGGCATGGTAGCTACCCCACAACCTTTGTGGGATGCTATCAAAGCCTGCCTGACCGCAGGCCCCGCTCCAGTGATATATTTCAGTCCTCAGGGACGCAAGCTGAGCCAGAAGATACTATGTCACTATGCCACCGAGCAGCACATCATTCTGCTCTGCGGTCATTACAAAGAGATCGATCAGCGTATCCGCCGCCTTCTGGTGAGCGATGAAATCTCCCTTGGGGATTTTGTACTCAGTGGGGGAGAGCTGGCAGCGCAGGTTTTTATCGACGGTATTGCCCGGCTTCAAGATGGAGTATTAAGCGATATCTCAAGTGCCCAAAGCGATTCTTTCTACCACGGGAAGCTGGGTTTCCCCTGTTATACCAGGCCGGAAAAATTTATGCATCAGCAAGTGCCTGATGTGCTTATCAGCGGAAATCACGCCAAAATAGAGGATTGGGCAAAGCATCAATCCGAAATCTTAACCCGAACCCGAAGACCAGATTTATTGTAAGCAGCCCTGATGGCTGTCCCTAAAAGGGAAAATAATAACCAATCAGGAAAGCTGAGGTCTAAATATCTATAGATGCATAGTGCGGAACTTTAGCGAGCAGACTCTTTTTTTAGAGTCTTTTTCTCAGTAAGAACAAAAGTTCAAAAGCATAGCGCGAAGCCGTCTTTATGCGCAGAAGACGGCGAATAATGAGCTATACTTTGCGCCACGCCATGCATACCCCAGGCCTCATCTTCTCCGAGTATATATATGGGAGGAACCCAAATGGATATTCTGCAACAAGTTGGCAGAGACCAAATCAGAACTGATTTTCCCGAGTATCGCGTAGGCGATACTGTGAAAGTCCATTATAAAATTAAAGAAGGTAGCAAAGAACGTATTCAGGTTTTCCAAGGCATCGTGATCCAAAAACGCGGTGCAGGAGTTTCCAAATCCTTCACTGTTCGCAAGATATCAAGCGGAGTGGGAGTTGAGAGGATATTTCCGCAAAACTCACCCAATATCGATAAGCTTGAGATCGTGCGCCACGGTCAGGTTCGCAGAGCGAAGCTCTTTTATCTGCGCCAGGCCAAAGGAAAGGCGGGAAGAATCAAAGAACGCCGGAGATTTACTGCTTAGTTACCATAAACACACAAGCTTAGCCCCTTGGACGTCGTGCATCAAGGGGCTTTGTTTTTATAGGAGAAAATCTTATGCTCAGAATCCTGTATTACCAAAACTCAGACCTCTGTCTGGAAATTGAGATAGAGGAAGAAACCATCAACCGCATATCCTTTTGTGAGAAACCTTTAAACCATCTGGTGGAAAATGCTTTTGAAGAAGAGGTGATCCGCCAGCTGGATGAATACTTTGCCGGGAAAAGCAAGGAATTTGATCTGCCTTTCTTTGCCACGGGTACGCCTTTCCAGCTTATGGTCTGGGAGGAGCTCTTGAAAATCCCTTATGGCCAGAGTGTATCTTACGGCGATCTTGCCAGATCAATCGGTAAATCTAAGGCAGCCAGAGCGGTAGGAAATGCCCTGGCTGCGAATCCTATAGCCATTATCATTCCCTGTCATAGAGTAATAGCTTCAGATGGTTCATTCGGAGGTTTTGGCGGAGGAATCCCGATCAAGCGCTATCTACTGTCTCTGGAGAAGAGCCATGGAGCAGATTCATGATTCTGGGGCTGGGTACAGATATCGTAGCAGTGCACAGGATTGAGCGTGTGATCCAAAGCAATCCCCGCTTTATCGAAAAAGTATTTAGCTCTTCTGAACAGCATTACTGCAGCAGTAAAGCCAATCCCTTTCAAAGCTACGCCGCCCGCTTTGCCGCCAAGGAAGCCTTTATGAAGGCCTTGGGTACCGGCTGGGATGAAGGTATCTGCTGGACTGAGATCGAAGTGGTAAACGATGCCAGAAGCAAGCCTGGCCTCGCTTTATCTGGTGCCACAAAAGCCCTGGCACTGAGCAGAGGCACAGGGCAGATATTCCTCTCTTTAAGCCACGAAAAGGACTATGCTATCGCCACTGTAATCCTGGAAAAAAAAGTATGACTTTTACACTCTTCAGTTTAGAGAGGGTGATAATATCTTGACAAATCAGGGTTATTCTAATATAAGACCACAATTGAGGTAATTATGATAGATGCGATAGTTTTCTTGGGAATTCAGGGTAGTGGGAAAGGAACTCAGGCGAAGCTTTTAGAGCAACGCACTGGATTCCAGCATGTGAATATTGGAGACCTCTTGCGGGAGCAAGTGAGTCTCGGAACCGATATCGGCGATGATGTAAAAAGCACCATCCAAAAGGGGGAATTGGCCCCCAACGAGGTTGTCTTTGGATTGATCGACGGTTCTCTGAAGGCAGATTGCAGAGGAGTGATCTTTGATGGTTTCCCTCGCACTCTGACACAGGCCAGATATCTGATTGATCATTATAATTTAGTGCGGGTTTACTATCTGGACTTAAAGAAAGATGAGGCTATTCAGCGCATTCATGGCCGAAGAGTATGCAGCCAGTGCGGGACAAATTATCACATGCTCCATCATCCTCCCAAAAAGGAAGGTATTTGCGATCTTTGTGGTGGAAAGCTGATCACTCGGGATGACGATTCACCCAAGGCTATTCAAAGGCGTGTAGCGGCTTTTTTTAGAAAGACTTATACTCTAAGATCATTTTTCCAGGATAAAGGTGTGCTCAAGAACCTGCCTGCGGCAAAATCGATCACGGAAATACAAAATATGATCTTAGAGGATATCAAGCTGGACTGATACATGCCAGAAAAAAAACCCAGCAAATTCCTCAAGTATATTGAATCCATCGCTTATCTGTTGGCCTTGTGGAGTTTTGCGGTCATATTTCTGGAGAGCATTTTTACTGCTTTTACAGATTATCATAGCCTGGAGTTTTTTACTGCTCTGGCGAATTTAATCTTGATATTTATCACCATCTTAGGTCGCATGAGCTCCCCGGATTCCCGCAGCAAGCGTAACTTACTCATTTTGGATTTGACTTTGCTGGTGCTTGGGGGTATATTGATTTCTTACCATCCCAAGTTTGTTATTTTTTTCCTGCTCATCCGCCAGACCTATTTCACCATGCAATACCTGATCTTCCGTTCTTTTGAAGGGAAATTGTATAAGGTGCTTACAAATAATCCACCAGTCTCGTTGATGTTGAGTTTTGCAGCGGTGATTATTATCGGGACTGTGCTTTTGATGTTACCTTCAGCCTCTGTACAGGGCAGGGTTACTCCTTTTATGGATGCGCTGTTTACCGCTACTTCTGCCACTTGTGTAACGGGACTCATTGTGCAGGATACTGGTGGATACTTCAGTCTTTTTGGGCAATTAGTGATCCTTTTATTGATCCAGATCGGGGGATTGGGGATTATGACGATATCTACCGCTTTTGCGCTGATAATGGGGCGAAGGCTTACCTTGAAACTGGAAAACGTGATGCAAACCGTGATGGGCGAAAGCCAGCGACTGGACCTTTTTCAACTGCTGAAGAATATTGTGATCGTAACTATTCTGATCGAGGGGGTGGGGGCGATTTTACTATTTCCAGTTTTTTTGCGCAGCATGTCTTCGTCCTGGGCTATGTACAATGCCATCTTCCATTCAGTTTCCGCTTTTTGCAATGCTGGGTTTTCGTTGTTTTCGGATTCACTGATCTCTTTTGTAGATAACCCTTTGGTAAACTTTACGATTAGCACATTGATCCTTTTGGGTGGGATCGGCTTTGCTGTATTGATTGATCTGTACCGTTATGTAATGCACGTGGACAAGGTGCGCAAGCTTACCTTGCATACTAAGATAGTGCTTACCACCTCGGCAGCGCTTTTGGTAATAGGCTTTATTAGCATCTATATCGCTGAATACAGCTCGGTAATGGAAGACTTTAGCATCAGCCGCAGAATCCTGAGCTCCTGGTTCCAGTCTGTCACAGCGCGCACTGCAGGCTTTAATACGGTGGATATCAGCGCTTTAGGCTCTTCTTCACTTTTGGTGATGATGGCACTGATGTTTATCGGTGCTTCGCCGGGTTCCACCGGAGGCGGGATCAAGACTACTACTTTTGCGGTATTGGTATTATCTTTGGTCTCACTACTACGAGGCCGCCGGGAATTGAGCCTGTTCAACCGCCGCATTTCTCTTTCCAATTACCGCGAGGCTACCAGCCTGATCACTCTGGCTGCGGGTATAGTCTTTTTCATAGTCTTTGTTCTCTTTCTTACCGAGCAGCAAGCCTTTGAAAAGCTCTTGTTTGAAGCTATCTCAGCCTTTGGCACAGTGGGGCTTTCCACAGGCATCACGTCAGAACTTACACAGATCGGCAAAATGCTGATTACCATCTTGATGTATATCGGGCGCATTGGCCCGCTTACCTTGATTTACGCGCTTTCTATGCGTAACAGACAAGCAAAACTAAACTACGCTGAAGAAAAGATAGCCATTGGCTAAGGGAGTATATTATGGCCAGATATGCCGTAATCGGACTGGGTAGATTTGGAATGACTGTAGCAAACATTCTCAGTGAAAGTGGGATGGAAGTGATCGCAATAGATAGAAACCAGGACATTGTGGATGATGTATCGGGCAAGGTGACCATGGCCTACTGCATGGATTCCACCGAGGAGCCTTCTTTGCGTTCGCTGAGCCTCAATGAAGCGGATGCCGTGATCATCGGCATTGGAAGTAATATCCAGGAAAGCATTCTCACCGCTGCCATCTTACGCAAGATCGGGGTGGGAATCATCTATGCCAAGGTGGATAACAGCCTGCATGGCAGAATTCTGGAGCTTATAGGAGTACAGAATATTCTCCTGCCGGAAGAGATAGTGGGCACGCAATTGGCCAAGACCCTGATCTCCAAAAATGTGCTGGAATACATTAACCTATCCAGCGGACACGTAGTGATGGAGATGGTGGCTCCCAGAGACTTTGTGGGTAAAGACCTGCAGGAGCTCGCTTTGCCATCCACCCGCGGAGTCAATATCATCGCCATCAAATACAACTCTTTATCCGTGACCGAAGATGGCCGAAATGTAGTAGATAAGGTCACCAATGACATGCCCGGTGCCAATGATACCATCAATGAAGGCGATGTACTCATCATGATGGGCCCGAAGGGCAATGTGGATAAATTAATCTATGAAACCACGACCAGGAAGGACTAAAGATGAAACGCTCTATCAAAAAACGCTATCACCTCATGATTATTTTACTCTTTGCCTTGATTGTGGCGCAATTCTTTGTGGTGCTTTTTACCATCGGGAAAGCGAATAGCCTGTATGTACTGGCCAGCGACATTCAATCGATCATGATAGTCTTTTTGTTTGCGATCTTTGTTTATATGATCTTGATCTATAACTATTTGCCTTATCGGCTTTCACGGGCGGTAAAGAGGGCACAAGAACTCATTGATGAGATTTCAAGCGGAAATTACCAGATTGATATAGACAGCACTCGTTTTGAGCACGATCATGACTTTCAGGAGCTGATCTTTTCTTTGCAAAAGATGCTGGATATCATCATGCGCTTTGACGCTGTAAAAGCTGATAAGATCTATGAGCACCATCAACGCATCAATCAACTAATCAATCTCCTGCCGCAGGTAGTGATGATCGTAAACGTCAATGGCGATATAGTTTATATCAATGACGTCTTCCGAAAGCGCTTCCCGAGCATTAGCGATACCAGTAATCTCAATGAAGTGATACAAAAAGATGACTTTTATGCCCGCATCTTTGATGTGATAACCGAATCTCTGCGCTTTGGTAATAACATCTATGACCAAAAAGTGGAGGTGGAAGGCTCCTCTCAGATGGCTCTGATCAAGGGCTCCATTATCCGAAACCGTAAAGGCATAGCCTCTGGAGGGGTATATACAGTGGAACTCATCGGTGAGCACTCGCAGGATTAAGATCATCTTTGATGGCGAGGAGCCAATCCGCCTGGATAAACATCTGGCAAACCTACGGCTGCAAGAGTTGCATTCGCGCAGCTTCATCGAAAGCCTGATTGCAGAAGATGGCATCCTGGTGAATAATATTCCGGTAAAAAAGAGCTATTTGCTCTCCCGGGGAGATGAGATCGATCTGAAATTGCCCGAACCGCCGGATTATCAGATGAAGGCGGAAGACATCCCTTTGGATGTAGTCTATGAAGACGATGATCTGGCCGTGATCAACAAAGCTGCAGGTATGATAGTACATCCCGGACACGGCAATCCGGATGGAACCTTGGTAAATGCCATCATGTATCGCTTTGCCGGAGAGCTGTCTTCGGGGCGGGAGCCTAATCGTCCCGGCATTGTGCATCGCCTGGATAGAGGCACCACCGGACTTATCATCATTGCTAAGACCGATGCAGCTCAGGTAGCTTTGAACCATCAATTTGCTCGCCGCGAGGTCAAAAAGACCTATCTGGCTATCACCAGCGGAATTCCGGAACCACCGGAAGGCAGCATCGAGGGATATATCGCCCGGTCACTGAAAAATCCCCGCCAGATGTGTATGGCGAATAAGGGTAAATGGGCGCTGCTGCATTACAAGACCATCAAATACTATCACTATTTTGCCCTGACGAAAGTGCAGCTTGAAACCGGACGTATGCATCAGATCAGGGTGCAATTTGCGCATAACAATATGCCCATTTTGGGCGATCTGCTTTACAATACCCGCCGCTACGTGCATTCGCTACTGCCGCAAAATATGAAGCACAAGGCTACCGAATTGCTCACTACTCACCTCTTGCGCCAGGCTCTGCATGCCTGGAGGCTGGAATTTAACCATCCCGTTAGCGGCCAGGCAATGGATATCTGTGCAGACCTGCCCCAGGACTATCTATACACGCTGAATTGGTTGGACCGATATTTTGCAGTTGACACGGATAGCGCTTCTTTAAATATGATATTAGAGGAAAATAAAACGTGGTAGAAACGAAAGAAAAGCCGATAGAATCGGTATTTAGCACCATTGATGAAGCGATCTTGGCGATTGCTCAAGGCCAGATGATTATCGTGGTGGATGATGAAAATCGGGAAAATGAAGGAGACCTGCTCATGGCAGCAGACCTGATTACTCCAGAGCATGTAAATTTTATGATTACCAAAGGTAAGGGCCTGCTCTGCGTGCCCATTACCGAAGAATATGCCCAAAGACTGGATATTCCGCTCATGACCCAGAAAAACAACGAACGTCATGGCACAAAATTCACCATTTCCGTGGATGCCATCAAAGGCACCACCACCGGTATATCAGCTTCAGAACGTGCCAAAACCGTCAAGGCTCTGGCAGACCCGCAGAGTAAGGCATCCGACTTTATGCGCCCGGGACATATCTTCCCCTTGATCGCCGAAAAAGGTGGAGTACTCAAGCGTGCAGGACATACCGAAGCTGCCATAGACCTTACCAAAATGGCAGGCTTAAATCCCATTGGCGCTATCTGTGAAATCATCAAAGAGGATGGCGAAATGGCACGCCTGGATGATCTGATCCCCTTTGCCCGGGAGCATGATCTGAAGATTATCACTATCGAAGAGCTGATTCACTATCGGCGTAAAAAAGAACAGCTTGTACATCCGGTCAGCAAAGCAAACCTGCCTACAGAATATGGACTGTTTGATATCATCACTTATGTGAGTGAGATTTCCCGGGAGCATCATCTTGCACTCACTATGGGAGACCTTACCACCCCGGAGCCGGTCTTGGTAAGAGTTCACTCCGAATGCCTTACCGGCGATGCATTGCACTCTTTGAGGTGCGATTGCGGTCAACAGCTGGCACGCAGCTTTGAGATGATTTCAGAGCAAGGCCGGGGCGTGATCCTGTATATGCGCCAGGAAGGCCGGGGCATAGGGCTCTTAAACAAGATCAAGGCTTATCATTTGCAGGACAACGGCGCCGATACGGTGCAGGCAAATCTGGACCTGGGCTTTGCAGAAGACCTTAGGGATTATGGAATTGGGGCTCAAATCCTCAAAGACCTGGGGCTCAAAGCCATCAAATTGCTTACAAATAATCCCAAAAAGATAGTGGGACTCAGCGGCTACGGCCTGTCCATAGTGAGCCGTGTACCCATAGAAATCAAGCCACGCAAAGAAAACGAATTTTATCTGAAAACCAAAAAGGACAAAATGGGACACATTCTGCATGAAGTATAGACACTTTCTACTGATCTTATTACTACTATTTAGCCTCAGCATCCAGGCTCAGGATATCAAAATCCCTCCGGCAGAGGGTTTTGTAAATGACTTTGCCGGACTCATGTCTGCTGCCAGCAAAGCCAGAATAAACGACTGGGCTATCGAACTCAGAGAGAAAACTGGAGTGGACTATGCAATAGCTACTTTCTCTGATATAGGGGGTGTAGATGAAGCAAGCTTTGGAGTGCGTTTATACAAAGAGTGGGGAATAGGTTCACAGCGAGATGAAGGCGTATTGGTCTTTATCGCGTTCAAAGAACGTAAATTGCGGATTGAGGTAGGCTATGGAGCCGAAGGATATATCACAGACGCCTTTGCCTATCAGGTTTATCAAGAAATGGGGAGCTATCTGAAGTCGGGCTCGGAAGATTGGGATGCCGCTTTTATGCAAGGCAGCCTGCTTTTGCTTTCAGCGATAGCTCAGGAAAAGGGAGTAACGCTTACCGGAATGTCAGAATATTCTCAGCGCCAAAGCTCTGCAGGCCAGGAGGCCTCACCTTTTAGCGGACTGATTGTCCTGGCGATCTTCATCATCCTGATGATAGTAACCAGAGGGAGGATATTAAATGTCCTCTTATGGTTCTTGATCTTTAGCAGAGGTGGCGGAGGCGGCTCATGGGGCGGCGGTTCTCGCGGCGGAGGCGGCTTTGGTGGAGGTTCATCTGGCGGTTTTGGTGGCTTTGGAGGCTTTGGTGGAGGCCGCTCAGGTGGCGGCGGAACAGGAGGAGGTTTTTAATGCTCTTTTTACAATCATTACTCTTTATCGTATGGAACATGGTCCTCGGACTACTCTTGATTTCTTTCGTCAAGTGGCTTCTCTTCAACCCCAAGCCACGCTTTATCTTTGGCAAAAAAGTCTGGCTCACCCCTGGTTTCATAGTCAGAAAAAGGAATTGGGTATTTAACAAGGCCAGATACTATTTGCACGATTATCTGGAGCAGGCCGAAAACCCCCGGGACAAGGAAGGATATCTGGCCAGATGGGAGCAGCAAGTGCACGTTTTCCTCTGGGAAAAGACCAGCTTTGTGGACTCCTGGAGATTTATGCCGTTAAAACTTAAAACCGGAATCAGAAATAAGATAGTGGATGCCTTCGCTGGCATGGTATCTAAACTCTTGCGCAAGACTATCCCCCGCCTGGCGGAACAGCTTCGGGTGGAACATCGGATCGATGATTTTGACTTTCAGTATTCCATCGATTTCTTCCGGAAATACTATAACCAATATGTCCATAAGTATCTGATCTATTTTTTCCTGGCAGTCAATTTCATCATCGGCCTGGCAAATATGATTTTGTACCTTATTATCGGGGGATAATAGCTTTACGCCATGGGAAAAGGCGCTAATCCACTGATACGGAAATTGCGTAAAAAGGCACTGTATCATAATCTGAGTGTAGAAAATCAGAAGTTAGTCCTGCGCTTTTTGCTGGTATGCGCCTTCATTGCCGTACTGCTCTTGATTTCAGCGCTGCTTATCTGGCTGCTGGAAAGCCGGGGGAGTACCGACAGCACCATCGAATCCTTCTGGGATGGCATCTGGTGGGCTGTCGTAACCATTGCCACAGTAGGCTATGGAGATAAATTTCCCGTCACTTTCTTAGGAAGGTTGGTGGGCATGATCCTAATCGTCATCGGTTTTGCTTCATTATCGGTGTTTACAGGGCTTATTGCCTCCCTCTTTGTGGAGGACAGGCTCAAAGGAGCTAAAGGTTTGAAACAGGTAAGAACACACCATCATGTGGTACTTTGCGGATGGAATAATACCGCACACTACTTTTTAGGGGCTCTGATCGATAAAAAAATGGAATCTACAGAAATCTGCCTTTTAATGAATGAGACTCCGGAATTTTTTGAATCTCTGGAAAGTCAATACCCCTCTTTAGCACTTAGTTTTGTGAGGGGAGAGCCTACTTCGGAAGATACGCTGAGGCGTGCAGCAGTATCAAATGCAGACCAGGTGATCATCCTGGCAGATCATTCTTTGCAGCCTTCTATCGCCGATGATCGCAGCATAATAGTGGCAAACGCCATCCACTTCCTAACCAAAAAAGAGAAGATTACCGTGCAGCTTATCAACCATGAAAACAAACAGATGCTGCAACGCATCGGCATCAATAAAATCTTCATCTGGGACGATCTGGGAGGATATCTGCTGGCCGAAACATCATGGACACCAATAATCTGAGTATTTACACCCAATTGGTGAAAAATACAGAATCCAGAATCCGCAGTTGTGAGATCAGCGATGATTTCTGCGGCAAAGAATTTGGTGAGCTCTACGATCATATTTATCAGGAAGAAGGGCGCATTGTAATCGGCCTCATGACCCAAGAGCCGGAGCTAAAGCTGGATAGCATATTTGATGATAATTCCTCTGCCATAGATCAGTTTATCAAGACCACCCTGAGCAAATCCAAAAAAAT
>JALNWR010000042.1 GCA_023230795.1 Candidatus Cloacimonadota bacterium | reverse complement strand
GTTCCTCAGCACTCCGATGAATTTACCGAGATCATCTGCTAATTCCTGGTCTGATTTCTGATTGCGATAGATCTTCAGATACAGGCCGCAGAAAGGTCCCATCAGCCAGGCCCATACGCTGCCATTATGATAGCTCAGGTCACGCTCTTTTTGCGTGCCGTAATACTTTTTGCGGAATTTGCTATTTTTGGGGCTGAGTGTACGTAAACCGTAGTAGGTATAAAGCTCGCTATAAGAGCGCTCCCAGACCTTCTTCATGATGGATTCATCCACCACCGGCCAGGGCAGCGACAATGCGATCAAGGCATTGGACCTGATCTCTACTATCTGTTTATCACCTTCCAGGCGGTCTGCCAGGTAGTCCCCATTCCAGAATTTGGCAAAGGATGCTTTAACTCTGGATTTTATGCTCAGATATTCTCTGTTGATCTTGAACTCACTTGATGACAGGGCGCTATAGGCTTCGCACATGGCTTGGTAAGAGGCCAGGGCGTTGTACCAAAGGGCATTGATCTCCACAGGTGCACCCCATCTGGGAGTAACCGCTTTGCCATCGATGCGCACATCCATCCAGGTGCCGTGGGCAAAGGCAGGTTCCAGCTCGATCAAGCCATCTTCGCGGATATTAAAAAGATGCTCATCCTGGCTCGTGATAGACTTCAAGATATCTTCAGTGAGGTGTATCACTTCTTTCCAATAGGTTTTGCTTTTCTTCTTTTTACCCAGTTTCCAGAGCAGGATGATGTACCACAACGTGGCGTCTATGCTGTCGTAATTTGCTTTGCGGCCTGTTTCCTCAAACATATTGGGGATCAAACCACCCACGATCTGACGGCTGTAATTCCTCAGTATCTTTTGGATGAGATCAAGGTATTTACCGCTATGCAAAAGTGCATTTAAAACCACCATGGTATCTCTGCCCCAGGCTCCGTAAAAGGGGTATCCGGCTACGATATCATCATTTGCCACAAAGTCCATCAGGGCAAATTCCAGGATTTCAAGATACTGCTTTCTATTAAACAAGAGATTGTCGTTGTAATCCAGCCTTGAAAGCAAAGTGCCATCGGAATCCGGGCCTTTGGGATAGTCCATGGCCTTGGGCAGCCCGGCATAGCGGGCTTCGATATTCGATTTCATTTTCAAGGGACTTTGGATGGGGACATCGGAAAACACTATGGTGTTTTGTTCACCGGGTGCCAGGTCAAAAGCAATCTGGAAAAAGCTGATCTGATCCCCGATTCCGGCATACCCGCTCATCACTTCCCAGGGGTAATAGACGTTGTAATATACGTAACGATTGGCAGATACTTCACCACGCATCACAGCGCCATAAACTGCGATTTGATTGCTTTGGCGCAAGGCGGAAAAAGCTGTATAATCAGCTTCCTGCTGGATAGCCGTCTCAAATTCGGCAAAATCCAGGCTGCCATGGGCATTGATGTCATGATGCGGGCACAAAGTATATTTAGGATTAAACACAAAATGCAGCTTATGCTGCCCCAGATTCGTATATCTGACCATTACGGAATTGGTATCCAGATCCATCATCAGTTCTTTGAGGATGAGTATATCATCCTGATGCGGAAGCGCAGAATACAAGAAAGCGGGATAAGGACGCAGCCAGGGCTTTACAAGATGCAGAAAACCTTCCGGGAATATGCAATTACTATAGTTATTGCTATCCAGATGGATAGTTTCTCCGCGCCATTCCACTTTTTCTTCAATCCCCGCAACCAGATGGGTGCGATTGAAGCTCTTATCACTCGCGATCAAAAGTCCATGATACTTACGTTGGTTGATCAGATTTCCTGTCCCCAGCGCATAAGCTCCCAGCTTATTGGTCAAAATCCATTCATGGTGATGGGTCTCCATGAAGTAGTTATTCATTAAACCCCCTAAAGTCAGAATAAAGGTAGTAAGTAGATTATTTTTAGCAGTATAAAATCCGTCAAGCTAAATTATGAAAAGCTAATGAAAATCTAAAAAGGCGAGAGTGAACTCCCGCCTTTATATTATGGTATATTGTCAGTTAGTTAAACGACGCCTTGATCGCACATGGCTTCTGCAACTTTCAGGAATCCGGCGACGTTGGCGCCTTTCACATAGTTGATATAGCCATCTGCCTGGGTTCCGGCGGCAACGCAAGCTTCGTGGATATTACTCATAATACCATGAAGTTTCTCGTCCACTTCTTCGCGGCTCCAGCTCAGACGCATGGAGTTTTGAGTCATTTCCAGGCCAGAGGTTGCCACACCACCGGCGTTAGCAGCTTTGCCAGGAGCAAAGAGAATCTTGGCCTTCATAAAGACTTCCATAGCCTCAGGGGTGCAAGGCATATTAGCGGCTTCGCATACACAAGGTACGCCATTTGCCATTAATGCTTTAGCATCATCAAGATCAAGTTCATTCTGAGTAGCGGCAGGAATAGCTACATCTACCTTCTCTCCCCAAGGGCGTTTGCCCGCATGGAACTTGGCACCGGGGTATTTATCGGCATAGTCTTTCACACGATCGTTATTGGAAGCACGCAGCTCTCTCATGTATTCGATCTTCTCGGCGTCAAGACCGGCTTCATCGTAGATATAACCGTCAGGACCAGAAATAGTGACAACTTTTCCACCAAGCTCAGTGACTTTTTGAGCAGCGCCCCAGGCCACGTTACCGAAGCCGGAAAGAGCCACTCTCTTACCTTTAAGGGTCTCACCCTTGGTCTTAAGCATTTCCTGAACAAAGTAGATTACCCCAAAACCTGTAGCTTCCGGACGAATCAGGCTGCCACCCCAGGTTCTGCCTTTACCGGTCAGTACACCGGTAAATTCGTTGGCCAGCTTCTTATACATACCAAAGAGGTAACCGACTTCACGTGCGCCTACACCGATATCACCGGCAGGAACGTCAAGATTGGGCCCAATATGGCGATAGAGTTCAGCCATAAGGGATTGGCAAAAACGCATGATCTCGGCATCGGAACGACCCCGGGCATCAAAATCACTGCCACCTTTTCCTCCGCCCATCGGCAAGGTAGTAAGGCTGTTTTTGAAAGTTTGTTCGAATCCTAAAAACTTCAGGATTGAAAGGTTCACGCTGGGGTGAAAGCGGATTCCGCCTTTGTAGGGGCCGATTGCGCTGTTGAACTGAACACGGTAGCCACGATTTACGTGAACTTCGCCCTTGTCATCCATCCAGGGTACGCGGAAAATGATTACGCGCTCCGGCTCTACGATGCGCTCGAGGATGTTGTTTTTTACGAAACGGGGATTGCTTTCATAAGCGTCCCAGACAGTTTCGATTACTTCTTTGACTGCCTGAAGGAATTCCGGTTCACCCGGATTCTTCGCTTCGACCTTGGCCATGAATTCTTTAAAGGTCATTTGGGTTCCTCCATTGTTTATTTTGTTTTTGCCATGTTTATTAATGTCAAGTTTATGTCAAGCAAATCTTGCACTATTAACTTTTTATGGCTATCCCCCATTACAAGGTACTTTAGGCATCACTCATACCTTAAGGCATCGATGAGGTTTAAGTTAGCAGCTTTCTTGGCCGGATACCATCCGAAGAAGATCCCGATAGCCATGGAAAAACCTGCAGAAAGGATTACAGACCACATTGTGACCACTATGTTCCAATCCATGGTATCTCCCAGGATTTTTGCGGAGGCTATTCCGAGCAGAATGCCCAAGAGTCCCCCTATGAAACTGATGGCTACCGCTTCAATGATAAATTGCAGCAGCACATCACGTTTGCCTGCACCCACAGCCATGCGGATGCCAATCTCTTTGATGCGCTCTGTAACTGATACGAGCATGATATTCATGATCCCGATTCCTCCTACGAGTAGCGAGATTCCCGCTATCGAAGCCAGGAGTATGGTCATGGTATCAGACACGCTGCTGGCAGTTTCAGCCAGGTCTGTCTGCGAGCTTACAACAAATTCTTCACTGGTAGTGCCCCTGTGTCTGGCCTGAAGAAGATCCATAATATCTTGCTGCACAAGATGAATATTATCACGGCTGGTGGCAGATACTAAAATGCTCATCGCCCGCCAATGACGCCCTAAAAGCCTCTGATAGACAGTGGTATATGGTGCGATTACTATATCATCCTGGTCTCGCCCCATCACACTTTGGCCTTTGGCGCTGAGCACTCCCTGCACCTTGAAGGGTATGTTTCGGATACGGATGATTTTGCCAACGGGGTCATGGTCTTGAAAGAGATTGTCTGCCACGGTTTTACCAATTACACAGACCTTGGTGGCATTCTCCACATCAGAATAAAAGAAGAGATCACCCGTAGCGGCATTCATATCCCGAATAAAGAAATAATCCGCATCCACGCCCATTACACTGCCCCGCCAGTTGTTCCCCTCATATTTCAGCTGACCCCAGCTATTGTAAATTGGTGAAGCATATAGCACACCGTCCAGCTGATTCCGGATGGCTATCACGTCCTCCACATTGAGGAGATTTCCCCCGCCAGCGGCCTGGCGCACGCTGGTACGGCTAAAGTTTGAATTCACCATGATGACGTTTGTGCCCATGGAGTTTACTTGCTCCTCCACTATAGTCTTCGCACCCTGGCCGATGGCAAGCATGGTTATTACAGCAGCTACGCCGATGATGATGCCCAGCATGGTCAGGAAGGTCCTGGTTTTGTTTCTGGTTAGTGACTTCAGGGCGATTTTAAGGATTCCAAGTACAGACACTATTCCTCCTCTTCATCTTCCAAACGAGGCAAGGTAAGTAGATCATCCTTGGCTATTTTGGGATTGGGGTTTTCTTTGTCTGAGATAATCTTACCATCGCGAAAAGTGATGTGCCGATGTGCATATTGGGCGATATCGTGTTCATGGGTTACCAATATCACGGTCTTACCCTGGGCATGCAATTCCTGAAGCACTGCCATAACCCCAATGCTGGTGCGGGTATCGAGATTGCCAGTAGGTTCATCCGCAAGGATGAAGGAGGGATCATTTACTATGGCCCGGGCTATAGCCACCCGCTGTTGCTGCCCTCCCGAAAGTTGATTTGGAAAGTGTTTGGATCTATCCGCTACGCCTACTGTTTCAAGGGCTTTCATTGCTTTTTCGCGGCGAAGATGCGAAGAGATATTGCGTGCATACAAAAGCGGCAATTCTGTATTTTCCAAAGCGGTAGTCCTGGGCAAAAGATAAAAGTTTTGAAAGACGTATCCTATCTTTTGGTTGCGGATAGTGGTAAGCTCTGCGTCTTCCATCTCATGCACGGGAATACCATCCAGCACATAGCTTCCGGCTGAGGGTTTGTCCAGACAGCCCAGCATATTCATGAAGGTGGTCTTTCCGCTGCCGCTGGCTCCCATGATGGCGATGAAATTGCCTCGTCTCACCTTCAAATCCACATGCCTGAGCGCATGCACCTGAATATCGCCCATCACATAGGTCTTGGAAAGGCCTTTGGTTTCGAGCAGATAGTCATTCATCAGAATCGTCTCATAGGCATGCCGGAATTTGCCGCAGCTTGTTTGGGGTCGTTGTAGATCACACCAGTGACCAGTACATCATCTTCGGCAATTCCCTCTAAAAGCTCCACATAGGCACCGTCAGACACTCCGGTTCGCACTGCCACGGGGCTGGGAACATCGCCTTTCAATATCCATACCACTGCGATGCGAGATTCAGTTTCTGCTTTCATCCTGCTACCGGACTGGGGTCTTTGGCTTGCTGGTCTTTTCTGTCCGCTTTCGGGAGGAGCCCCCCCTGTCATCATCTCTTGCATTACTTTGCGTCCTGCAGTAAGCAGCTCGTCATCCCATTTGAGGTCAAAAAGCTCCCAAATTTCCTTGCTGGGTCTGAACCTGGTGGCAGTTTCCGGTAAACGGAGCACATCCTGCTTTGCTCTGATGATAAAGGTTACATTTGTAGTCATGCCTGGCAATAGCTTACGATCGGGATTCACAGCATCGATAATCACGCTGTAGGTCACCACATTGGATTCGGTGGTAGGATTCAGTCTGATTTGTTGCACTGTCCCGGAAAAGCTCTCGCGAGGATAAGCATCCACGTTGAATTCCACCGGTAAGCCGAGTTTGATTTTGCCTATATCAGCCTCATCTACTTTGGCGGTAATCTGCATTCTTTCAAGATTGTTTGCGATCACAAAAAGGGTGGGAGAATTCAAGCTGGCCGCCACGGTCTGCCCTTCATCCACATCCCGGGATACTATTACTCCATTGATGGGACTGGTAATGTGCGCATTGGCCAGATTCTTTTCGGCGCGTTGCAGACTGAGCTGGGCATTTGCTACGTTTTGTTGGGCTGTTTGATATTTGAATCTGGCTTTAGCCAGCTCATATTCAGAGCTCATCTCCTGTTCAGCAAGCTCAGCCAACAGATCATAATCCAGCTTGGCTTCCTGCATGGCGGTAGTCGCTTTGGCCAAGTCTCCGCGCGAAACCTCCAGAGAAGTCATCAAGATCTCTGTATCGAGTTTTGCCAAAAGTTCGCCCTTTTTTACAGTGTCATTAAAATCCTTGTAAAGGCGTTCGATTTTCCCGCTGACCTCGGTGCCCACGTTTACCAGTACATAAGGATTCAGTGAACCGGTGGCGGTCACAACCTCGCGCACTGAGCCGCTGGAGGGACTGTCCACTCGCCAGCTGGGAGCAGATTTGGCTTTTCTATAGTTGCTGAATGCGGCAATTGCTATGATAATCACAGCCGCTATGATGATGTATTTGATGTATTTTTTCATGACTTACCATTTACCTAAGATTTGCTGAGAAAGTAGATAATTTAGAGCTTCTTGTTTTTGGATTATTTCATAGCGGTTAGCATTGTATTCGATATCGGCATCAATATAGTTTGTGCGGGTTCTGTCCAGCTCCAAAAGCTGGATCATCCCAAGGCGATAGCGTTCTTCAGCAATGCGGATTTGCTCTGTAGCCTGCAGCAAGCGCTCACTGTACAGCTCGTCCAGGCGCAAAAGATATTGCAGCTCGTTAAGAGCGATGTCATACTCACGCTTGCTTTGCTCTGCCTTATCATCAAAATTCAGCTGAGCCATTTGTTTGTTTATTTTATAGCGCAGGCCTGATTCACGGTTTGTAAAGACATTCCACAGAGAGTAGGAGAGGTTCAGATTCAGGCTGTGCACTGTACTGTACTTATCAAAATCAAAATCTGCTCCGTTTACACGACGTGAAAAACCGTAGCCCAGCGAAACCGTGGGGAAATTCTCCAAAAAGTTTTGGGTCATAAAGATATCATTGCGCTCCAGCTCCCGCTGCAAGATTTTGAGCTCCAGCATATTTTCGGTGCTAAAGCTGGGGATATCCTTTTCGGTATCTACTTCCAGTTCAGCCAGAGGATAGCCCAAATCTGACATCTGCACCAGTGCAAAAAGCTGCATCCGCGCATTCTCGATGATATTCTCCAGTTGAATAAGGCTGATTTGGGAATTCATCACTGCAATTTCATTTTGTTTCACTTCAAAAGGAACCGTTTTACCCAAACGCAGCATCACCTTGCTCTGCTCCCACACTCTGTTTTGAATGGCTATATTTTCCTGGAGCGAGCTCATTTTCTTGGTGGCGGAAAGAGCTTTGATATAGGCCTGAAATACTTGGTAAACATAAGTGCTATAGCCCTTTTGCAGAGTCAAGTCTGCCCGGCTTCTATCCAGCCTTGCAAAGCGATAATTAAAGTAGGCCGGATCATTCAGACTGATATTTTTGCTGATCTCAAAACCAGCAAAACTGCTCAGTCCGCTTTGTGGCGATATTGGGTCCAGGTCTTGAGTAAGCCCGGTGCTAAGATTCGCATTTGGCAAAAGATTCCATTTTGCACTTCTAAAAGAGCTGTGCCCGCTCTGATTGGAAAGTTCCTCTTTTTGAATCTGGTAACTGTTTTCGATACCATGTTCAATAAGTTCATCAAGGGTATAAACTTTTGCTGCCAGCACCATCGGCAGCAGCAAAAGTAAGATCAGATAGTGTTTCATAATCCCTCTATTCAAGATTTCTTTATCCTTTTCTTGTATTACTTGGCAGTAGCGTTTTCCCTGCACGATTTCTTATCTGCTGTGCTAAGAAACGCTATCTTAGGCGTGATTTTCGTAAATCAAAACCATGATACAGCAAAATTGATGACGACTTATAGGGCAAGGAAAATCTTGTGCACAGCCATTTGACCCTTGGGAAATGAAGGATCATGGCAGAGCTAAAGGAGGCTGATTCTTAGCGCAACCGATAGGAGTACGCAGATATGCCAAGCTCAGCTTACAAGGCATAATACTGAGCGTAAGGCAAAATGTCCCTTGCCAAGATCTTGACTTAAAATAAAATGGCTTCGATAAAATAAAATAAATCCAAAAGGAGATAAATATGCAAATCACAAATACAATCCTGATGGTTCGTCCAGCAGCATTTCGGATGAACGAACAGACCAAGGTAAACAACTACTTCCAAGCTGAACTGGACATTGAACAAGCCCAAGTAAACGCTAAAGCGCAAGCCGAATTTGATGCTTTTGTTAGCAAACTTCGCCAGGCAGGCGTCAAGGTAATGGTATATCAAGACAAAATAGAACACGATACCCCGGATTCGATCTTTCCCAATAACTGGGTAAGCTTTCACCAATCCGGCACTATTGCCTTGTATCCTATGTTTGCGGAAAACAGACGTCGGGAACGCAATGAAGAAGTTTTACAATTGGTAGAATCAGAAGGTTTTAAGATCGCAAAAAGAATAGATTATACCAAAGCTGAAAACGACGGCTTTTTCCTGGAAGGAACCGGTAGCCTGATTTTAGATCGGGTAAACCGCAAAGCATACTGTTCGCTGTCAGTTAGAGCTGATGAACAGCTGCTGATCAAATTCTGCAAAGATTTTAACTATAGCCCGGTAATATTCAGATCATATCAAACCGTGGATAATAAACGTGCGGTGATCTATCATACCAATGTCTTAATGGCTCTTGGAACTACCTTCTGTGTGATCTGTCTGGATGCGATTGATGATAAAAACGAGCGCGAGAAAGTTATACGTGAGCTAAAGGCCGACAATAAAGAGATCATCGAAATCAGCGAAGAGCAGATGCATCAATTTGCCGGAAACATGTTGCAGGTAACAGGAAAAGACAATAAAACCTATCTGGCGATGAGCGATGCGGCAAGAAACAGCCTCAGTCCGGATCAGGTGAAAACCATTCAGAAACATACCAATATCCTGAGCAGCGACCTGAATACTATTGAAACCCTGGGTGGTGGAAGCGCCAGATGCATGATGGCAGAAGTGTTTTTACCTAAACAATAAGCTTATTTTATGACTGTCCTTGGACAGCAAAATTAAAGTAATCAATACGCCGAAGAGACCTTCCCTGTGGAGGTCTCTTTCGCTTTGTACAGCCTTATGAACTTTATTGAAAGCCTACTTTCGCCACCGGGAATGAAAGTCAGATTGTTTGGAGTCAAAGCGCCTAAGTAATTGCTAGTATATGTATAGACTCCGTATGGCGCTTCAACTCCAAACAATCTTCTTTCATGTAAACTCCTCTTTCGCCGAGCTTGCTTTTAACTCGGTTTTAATTCGAACTGACTCGAGCCTTCGAGTCAACTCGAGTTGAAAATAAGTCCAAAGCAAGTTAGTGGCAAAAGGGAAGCTTGGGCAGATCATCCATAGCTTAAGTGGTAGCAAAGAATCGCTGCACTCATCGCTACATTCAACGACTCCATCCCCTCTTTCATTTCTATCCTCAAGGTGGCATGGGCTATTTTGAGCAATTCTGGATCTATGCCGTGGGCTTCACTACCCAGGATGTAGATTTCGTCTTCCTGGGAAGGCTGATGTTTGGAAAGGCTGATAGCGCCGTTCATGTCCAAAGCCAATAGTCTGGCCTTCTCAGCGGGTAAATCCAGGGGGCTGACATAGTGGAAAGGCACCTTATATACTGCTCCCAGAGAAGCGCGGATCACCTTGGGGCTGGCAATCTCGCAGCAGACCTCGGAGAGCAGGATGCCCGCTATCCCAAACGCAGCAGCGGTTCGGAATATGGTTCCCAGATTTCCTGGGTCTGATATTCTGTCCAGATACAGGGCTCGCTTGTGCTTTTGTTTACGAGCCTGAGGCAAACGGAACAGTCCGGCCAAATCCGCTGGATGTTCGCTCTCACAGATACGCTGCATCTGGTATTGAGTCAATTCAAAGCTACTAATCCCGCCCAGATCGATTTGCGGACGCTTCACAAAATATAGTTCTTCAGGTCTTATGCCGTATATGAGCAGTTGATCGATAAGGCGCTGACCTTCTACTATCACCAGTTTCTGCTCCTGCCGGTATTTCTTTTGTTTCAGCTTGGCCAAATCGCTGATTCTCTGTTTTGAAATCCGTGAGTTTGGGCTCATCCTATAGCTCCTTGATTTTTCAGATATCTACATACTTATCCACAAACTGAAGTGGATAAGTACTAAATTCTATCTCGCTGATATACAACGCTATAGTATTCTGTTTCCTTTCTATCACAAAACTTATCCACAACTTATCCACAGCTTGCTCAAGTCCATGATATCAGTATAAGATAGTCAGTTTTTTGTGCATTTTCCGGCCGCCGCTGTTTAGCTCCAACAGGTAGATTCCCTGCGCCAGCCCGGACAGTCCAGGCACCAAATCCAGTTTGAGCATCCCGGGGCTTTGACTGGGCACGTTAAACCGATAATCAATCAGCCTTTGTCCCTTGATATTATATAGTCTCAGGCTCACGGATTCATCCTTGCTCTGCTCAAAGAACCATTCCAAAAAGGCAGACCTGATATCCCTGATGGGGTTTGGATAAATCAGCAGGGCAGATTGGGGCGGCTCATAGCTGTAATCTCCAGTCAAGGGGGAGGATACATTATCTGATCTATCAATGGCATAGATGCTGTAACTACCGTCGGTTGAAAAATCAAAAGACAGCTCAAATTCTTCTGCATAAGCCTTAGGGTAGATGTCCAGGCTCAGATTGTCAGCATCCAGATGGTAGTATAAAGAATCAACATCCATCGGAGCCTTGAGCTGGAGATAGAGCTTGCCAAAACGGGTAAATTGTCTGATCAATTCAGGGCTCGCCGGCGGGATGGTATCTTCTCCCAAAGCAAGGTTTACCAGGCTCAGCCAGCCGGTTTTGCCAAATTCCATCTGCATATAGATTTTCCAGGCCGCATTGAGATTGTAGCGAATATCCGGATACCAGAGAGCCAGGCAGGAAAGGTCAAATTCCGGCCAGGGCAAAGTGTAAGAAGAGGCCAAAATCATCTCTTGGAGCAGGTCTGATATAGGGGTGCTGTCGACCAAACCAGCCTGATGGATTCTGGTCAAAAACTGCTGCAAATCTACGTCTGCATACCCGCTATTCATCTCAAACAACTCTTTGCGGATGGCAGCCAGATCTGATGCTACAGGTCTGAGGGCTCTGGAGAAATCTGTAAAAGCTTGATAGAAGTCTTCTGCTTTATCCGTCTTAACAGCTGAGCAAGTGGTGATGAAATAGCCCATGGAAGGGTTGTTCTGGGATCCGGGCATATATGAATCCGTATATAGTTTGGGCAATTTCTCTGCCAAAAGCTCTGGGTCTCCCGCCAATACAGGCACTATGGTGTCGTAAGGAAAGCCATTTACGGGAACCTGATCCGCCGACCCTACTATGATATCGGCATAGTGCCTCAAAGTGTGCACTATCTCTATACTCTGCATGCTGCAGGCATCAAAAAGCAATATATCCAGCTTGGGCCCGGCGCTCAGAGCTTCAGATAGTTCGCCATTGGCCACTCCGATCACATTGCCAGAGCCTTGATCCGGAGCTATATACTTGGGATTTTTGTACCAGCTATCAGCATGAGACCAGATAATCAGCATTTTGTGCTGGGAGGGATAGCGGCCAAAGCCCCAACGGATAAAGTCTTTGAGCTGCCTGGGATCGCCGCTGTCTATGATGCCGAGATTTTGTATTGCAGGAGAGCTGATCACAGAGGATTGATTTTCCTGAATCAAGTAACGCTTTGCGCCCAGCTCTGGCAAATCCACCTGCACCACAAGCTTGAGGTCTGTTGCCTGAGCTGCCCTCTCCATCTGAATTATATCTTGTATAGCATAAGAGGAGAGATCGTTGTCCGCTGCCATATAGACCAATACAGTCCAATCTGTGGCCAGAAGAGCAGTGCTGCAGCTGAGGATAATAGCCAGGATAAAGAGGATTTTTCGAATATTTAACTGCATACAAGGTCGCATCTGTACGGGAGCTTGCCTAAAGCTCCGTTTTGGCTGGAGCGGAGAAATAGCATCCTCCGGCTACATTTGATTCTCGAAGGGGAGCTTAGCTGCACCGCTTCGCTCCCCCGTGAGTTTAAACTGATTTGCATCAATATTCGCAGGTTAATAAGGATAATCCATGGCTTCTTCCATGCCTTTGAGAACCCGGATTCCACCCTGACACAGGGCTTCCATCTCTTTCTCGCCCGGATACAGGTAAATTTTTGCGATAAAGGAGCAGCGCTCGGTAATCTGATTCACGATAAAATCGTTGTAAACCAGACCGCCTGAGAGGAAGATGCCATCCACTTTTCCGCTGAGGGCAGATGCGGATGCGCCGATCTCTTTTGCTACCTGATAGCACATGGCTTCCAGGATCAATTTGGCTTTTTTGTCGCCTTCCTTGATGCGCTTATCCACTTCGATGCCGCTGTCTGTGCCCAGATATGCCATCAATCCGGCGGTCTTAGTAAGATATGTATTCAGCTCTTTCTTGGTATATTTCCCGCTGTAGGCCATATCCAGAAGATCACCGATGGGCAGGGCTCCGGCTCTTTGCGGAGAGAAGGGTCCCATGCCCAATAAAGCGTTATTTACATCCACTACTTTGCCATCTTTGATCGCAGCCACCGAGATGCCGCCACCCATGTGCACTCCGATGAGATTGACTTGCGAGATGTCTTTGCCCAATGCCTTGGCCATCAATCTGGCTATGTAACGTATATTCAAAGCGTGGAACAAACTCTTTCGCTCGATTTCCGGAATCCCGGAGATTCTGGCGATATCCTCAAATTCATCCACCACCACAGGATCAACTATAAATCCTGGGATATGCAGTTCTTCCGAGATTGCGTTGGCTATAAATGCTCCCAGATTTGAGGCATGAATCCTTCCCCACAAAGCGGTATCTTTCAGATCGCGCATCATAGAGGGGCTGATCTTCATCGTGCCGCCTTTTACAGAGCGCAAAAGTCCGCCTCTGCCCACCACTGCATGCAGGCTGCCGGGATCAATATCATGTTCGCGCATAGCTTCCATTACCAGAGCTTTACGAAAATCATATTGTTCGATAATACCAGCAAAGGGTTCAAGCTCGGCCGGATCATGCCGCAGAGTCTTTTCAAAAAGAGGGCTTTCTCCTTCATACACTGCAATTTTGGTTGAAGTAGAGCCAGGATTGATCGCGAGAACGCGGTAGTTCATATTTCCTCCAGGGTGTTTTTATTTTCTATTTATCAAGTTTCGAATGCAGCGCAATCCTGTCAATCATTTTTAGCAGGCCAGGCAGTTCAGAATACCTTGATGGCTACAAGCATCAAACTGATTTACATATAGTTATGAATATGCCTCTCCCCTATTCCCTGCCCTATATTTATCTGCATTTCTGCTGTGAAGGCCGGGATAAAACAGTGCAAGCGATATTTTGCAGGTCATAAACGAAGGCAATGAGAACTTCTCAAATAGCGAAAGATCATTTAAGTTCAAATAGAGGATGCTTTTAGCAGACATAGAAGAGCGTTCAGACTTGCTGTATTTTGCTTATCTTACGCAATTATCTTGACAGAAAAGCCCCGTTTCTGAGATTGGTGCCTACAACATATGCTGAAGTGGTGAAATTGGTATACACGCTAGTTTCAGGGACTAGTGAGCGCTTAGCTCATGGGGGTTCGAGTCCCCCCTTCAGCACCATTTTTTTGTTTAAATTTCTAGAATCAATTCCTCTTCAAAGGCACTAAGAAACAAAATCATTGACGGCTTTTCCACCTTCCTGTATCTGGTAAAATCAAAGAACAGAAAACATAATATGGAGACTTAATGGAGAAGAAGATATTTGTACTGGATACCAATGTGTTGATTCACAATCCCCGCGCGCTCTTTGCTTTTGAGGACAACCGGGTGGTAATCCCCATCGTAGTAATCGAAGAAATAGACCAGTTTAAGAAAGGTCTGGATGAAAAAAGCCGCAATGCCAGACAGGTCAGCCGCTATCTTGATGATCTGCGCCAAAACGGTAAATTGCAAGACGGAGTACCCACAGATCAAGGTGGTGTGATCCAGGTTACGGTAAATCGTGAAGTAGTAAAAGCCGCTTCCGAACTGATTTTCATGGATAAGAGCGACAACCTCATCATCGGTACAGCGCTTTACTTTCAACGGAAATATCCGGATACCCAGGTAGTTCTGGTTTCAAAGGACCTGAATGTGCGTATCAAGGCAGATACCATGGGCATTCAAGCTGAGAATTTTGAGAGTGGCACTGTCAAATTTGATGAGTTTTATACCGGCTGGTCTCATGAAGAGCTGGATGATCTGCTCTTGCAAAAGCTTTCCAGCAGCGACTATATTGACAATCCCTTTGACTACCTATACCCGAATCAGTTTGTGCGGGTAAGCTCCAAAGGCAATACTGAGGCTATGTACAACTTACGTTATGATGCAGAGCAAAACAGACTATGCAAGCTGTCCCATTATACCGGACAGGAAGTCTTTAATATTACCGATCGCAATTTTGAACAGGCTATGGCTCTGGACCTTCTGCTGGATGACAATATCAAGCTGGTGAGCCTTTCCGGAAAAGCCGGCACAGGCAAGACCCTGCTGGCGATGGCTGCCGGGCTCAGCAAGGTGATGGATGAAGAGAAATACAAGCGTCTGGTGATCTCCCGTCCCATCTCTCCTCTGGGCAAAGACATCGGATATCTGCCCGGCTCCAAAGACGATAAACTGAATCCCTGGATGCAGCCGATCTATGACAATATGGACATCCTGCTCTCCTTGCGTGATGAAAAGAAAGCCAGAGATTCCAAAGACAAAAGGAAGGCCAGCCTCAAAGACTTTATGGACTATGGCTTTCTGGAG
>JALNWR010000041.1 GCA_023230795.1 Candidatus Cloacimonadota bacterium | reverse complement strand
GAACTCCATCTATCTCATTGAAATAGGCTACAGTATGCAGACCCTTTCTTGCCTCGATAATAGAGTTGAAGGCAGGGGTCCCCTCGGTATTGGAGGGATGTGTAGAATATTGCAGGCCCATATTTGGGTATTGCATGCTTCCTACAGCGTTTTGGAAATAGTAGTAGGGGTTCGATGCGAGCTCTTTATTCAAACTCGGCATATCGGGCAGTCCCATGTATCCCAAGAGCGTATATCCTCTCTTATTTGAGATATCAGTGGCTTTAGAGGCAAATTGTGATGTGTGAGAGACCAATAGATTGCCACCCATCCGAAGAAAGAGGGACAGGCCATCGATTTCATTCTCGAAGGTACCGCCACTGCCAGGATTATCGGCATGGTAGATCACCAATTTGTAATTTTGCAATTCGGAAGCAGCCAGATAGCGGCCACGGACATCCCTATAGGTTCCGCCTTCACCATTTTGGCCATATTTTACCATAGTGACTTGATCGATATCCTCAGTCATGAATTCATATTTAGCATTCACAATATCTTCTGGTGAGTTCAATACATGATGAGCATCATCATCCACGATCAGGATGCCTTCGCGTGAACTTGCCGGAACATAAGGCATCACATTGAATTTGAATACAGCGGGATCCTGGGATACTTCATCTTGCGAATCCACAGCGCGGACTTCAAAGGTATGAGTTCCAGGGCTGATTTGATTTCCGGTAAGCACAATGGATTGTCTGAGCGGAGAGTACAAAGGCAATCTCAGCCACACGGTGCCATCTTCGTCGGTATGATTATTAGTCTCTGGGGGAAACGGCGGGAAGTGATAAGGTTCACCATCGTAGCGAATATCAAAGTGAGTGATCTCAGAATAGTAGTTGTCGCCACCGGCATATCCGATATCCGGGTTTGGTTCACTCAAGACAGCATCGACTTTCTTGACATAAGGATTATCAATGGGATACTCGAATGTACCGCTTGACGATTCATTGGCATATTCACCCCACCAGCCCCAACGGACGTATATCCTTAGATCAGGGCTATAAATTACGGAATAGGTATTAGAGAAATCCCTGAACAGAGGAGTGGCAAAAATCTGATCATTATTAAAAATGGTGAAAGGTAAAACTTCAGGGGTAGAGTCATCACCTCTATCTTCAAAATGATTTTCGCCCAGAGCCAGAAGTTTCTGAGAATAAAGCAAAGTCTTGGGATAAAAACCCGGTTTTACCTTAAAATCGACCTGCCAGCTTGGAGTAATGCCATTGGGGGGCTCGGTAAATTCTGAACTCACTCCAGCCAGATCAGTTGCGCGGGCAATAATCCTGGTGCTGGTTCCCAGGGAATTCCCATTTTCTTCATAATCGTATTCCAGGGGAGGGTTGGTTCTTTTGGTGAGCTTGTATTCGTTTATATGATCCTGATCTTCTGTGCTGAACCACTGGGTTTCACTGCCTTCAACAGGCTGCCCGGTCGCTTCATTGATCTTCATCATTTTAAATTCGTACTTTGAAGGGATCGCAGAAATCAGCATACCTAAAGTGTCCGGATAGCTCATAGAGAATCTAATAGTGATACCGCTTCCTACATCACCGCCATCGGGATTTCCTTTTGTAGTGGTGACATTACAAACAGGACGGTGAGAGTTTGTGCGGAATTTACGTTTTGCTGTATTACTGGAGATACCACCCCGATTGTCTATAGCCACTACTTCAAAATAAGACAAGGTAGGCATAGGATCGCCATTTTCATTGGCTGCAGGGAAATTGATCACCGCATATTTTTGGTTTGTCCAGATCGTGCGCTTAGCTTCAGGATCGTCCAAAGGCTTTTCCTGCTCTGCACTGGGCAGATAGTGCATTACCCAGCCTTCGCCGTATTTGTTCAAAAGTTGATCTGGAATCAGGCCAGTGGCAGCATCGGCAATATAGCTGTAGCCAGGAACTGCAATGGGCTGATGGTTTTCATCCAGAATACGGAACGCATATCCAGTGATAATGCCATCAGGGTCTGTGGCATGCCTGAATATCTTCTGCTGAAAAACGTACTCATGGGTAAGCGTATCCACGTTAGCTGGAATATTATCATTGCTCCAACCCTCAAATGAGGTAATTGAAATCGAAGGCAGCTGATTCTCAAATCTGTTTCCGGACTTTCCACAGCCGGTTACAAAAAAAGCTGCTACTGTAAGTATTAAGATGATCGCCAAGAGTTTGTAACTCTTATTACTCATCGTTCCTCCCAAACATCAGGTTATTATTTCTTATGATTTTCACTAAATTTCAAATCGATATATTCGTCAACGTTTTTATTTATTTTCTTGGCAATAAGGCTGGCTTTTACCAAATTCAAATACAAAAGACTGGTGGTAATCCGGCCTATTCCTCCAGGAACCGGAGTGATGGCCAGAGCTTTTTCATAGCAGGCATCATAGTCTATGTCACCTATATAAATAGAGCGGCCATCCGGTTGAATAGATTCATTGATACCCACGTCTATCAGGATAGCATCATCTTTGATCATATCCGGTGTAACAAAATTTGGCTTACCGATAGCGGCAATCAGTATCGATGCCTTTTGGCAGATTTCCTTCAGATTACGGGTGCGGCTATGACAAACCGTGACCGTGGCGTTTGCATAGGGCTTTTTCCACAGCAGCATATTGGCCAGGGGCTTTCCCACCACGTTTGAACGTCCCAAAATAACCACATTCTTTCCTGCGGGATCGATATCATAGTACTTCAGAGTGTAGTAAACTGCCGCCGATGTGTTTGGCAAAAAGCCATCCTCCTGCATGAGTATCTTGCCCAGATTCAGCGGATGTAAGGCATCAATATCCTTATCAGGATCAATGCTCATATTGATTAAGCTGTCATTCATCGTCTTGGGCAGCGGCTTTTGCAGCATAATGCCATGCACATTGCTATCGGCATTGGCAGCTTGGATCGCAGAGAGCAAATCCTGCTCACTCGCAGTCTTTGGCAGGGAAATCAGTTCATCTTTGCAACCCAGATTGGAAGCGGCACTGAGGATGCTATGCACATAGAAGGAAGAAGCGGGGTCTTCTCCTACCTGGATCAGGCGCATGGTCGGGGTAAGATCAAATTCCTGAACCAGGGCCTTGACTACCTTCTTTATAGCCAACGAGATAACTTTACCTTTCAATTCTTTTTGCATCTATTCCTCCACAGATAGCCTTAAGCGCTGAATATGGGTAGCTTTACGTGAAATCGGATCGATTTTTAGCACAACGCCATTTATCATCAGGCCTTGATCTGAGGTTTCAAACCGATGGGGTACAGAGGTTCGGAATTTCTCCAATATAATCTCCTTTTTTACGCCTATAACACTGTCATGAGCACCTGTCATTCCGGCATCCGTCAGATAAGCTGTGCCTTCGCTAAGGACCTCCTCATCTGCAGTCTGAATATGAGTGTGGGTGCCTATCACAGCACAAGCCCTGCCATCTACATACCAGCCAAATCCACGCTTTTCTGCAGTGGATTCTGCATGAAAATCTACAAACAAAGGAAGCGTTTGATCCGTGCTCTCCCAAAAGCTATCAAAGGCCTGGAAGGGTGAATCGCAAGGCGGCATGTAAATCTGCCCGGTAAGGCAAATAACGCTGAGCGCCAGATCACCTTTGCGGACTATATAGTTCAGGCTCCCGGGTGCCAGAGGGGGGTAGTTCATAGGTTTCAAGATTCTGGGTTCGCTGGCAATATATTCCAGCCCTTCCTGACGGTCCCAAAGATGATTGCCGCTGGTGACGACATCCACACCTTTGCTCAAAAGCGGCTTTAGCGTCCTTTCGGTGATACCTTTGCCATCGGCCAGATTCTCGCCATTCATGATCACAAAATCGCTATTGAATTGGGAAATCAACTGGGGCAAATGGCTCAGCAGAGCCTTTCTCCCCGGTTTCCCAAATATATCGCCAAAAAAGAGGACTGTCATTTATTTTGCCAATGCAATCTGACGTGTCTCTCGAATCACGGTTACTTTGATCTGTCCCGGGTATTGCACCTGTTTCTCTATCGTGGCGGCAATCTCAGACGCCAAAAGCGGGATTTGGTTTTCTTCTATCATGGAAGGTTCCACGATGATGCGTAGCTCTCTGCCGGCCTGAATGGCGTAAGATTTATTCACGCCCTCGATCTTATTAGCGATCTCTTCCAGCTTGGCCAGACGTTGCATATAGGTTTCCAGCATCTCTCTGCGGGCTCCGGGTCTGGCTCCTGAAATGGCATCTGAAGCTTGTACCAAAGCAGCATATACAGAGAGTGCTTCCACTTCTTCGTGGTGAGCCTCAATGGCATTTACGATCAGCTTGCCTTCACCATTTTTACGGGCCAGATTAGCTCCGATAATGGCGTGAGTGCCGTCAAATTCATGGTCCACAGCTTTCCCAATATCATGCAGCAAACCGGCCCTGCGGGCTATTTCCTGATCCAAGCCCAATTCTGCAGCCAAAATGCCACAGATCCAGGCGGCTTCGATGGAGTGTTGCAGTACATTTTGACCGTATGAAGTGCGGTAATTCAAGCGTCCCAGGACCTTGATCAGATTTGGCGAGATATTGTGAATATTGGTCTCCAATACTGCCTTTTCTCCGATCTTGATAAGGGTCTCATCCATTTCTTTATTGGTCTTGGAAAGCACTTCTTCGATACGTCCGGGATGGATTCTGCCATCTGAGATCAGCTTTTCCAAAGCCAGACGTGCGATTTCTCGGCGTACAGGATCGAAACAGGAAAGCACCACAGCCTCCGGAGTATCATCGATGATCAAATCCACTCCTGAAGACTTTTCAAAGGTACGGATGTTTCTTCCTTCACGGCCGATAATGCGCCCCTTCATCTCATCCGAAGGCAGGGACACTACGGACACAGTGCTTTCTGAGACATGATCCACAGCCATCCGTTGAATGGCGGTAGAAAGGATTTCGATGGTCTTTCTGCTGGTATCCAGCTTGATCTGCTCGATAGTAAGCTTGGCGTCATTAGCAGCCACCTGACGCGCTGTAGCGATGAGCTCCTCGCGCAGGCGTTCCAAAGCATGTTCGCGGGATAGTCCCGCCACTTCGGCCAGTTTTCGCTTTTGTTCGGCTATAATATTTTCGGATTCCTGCTTTTTTTGCTGCAGTTCGTCTTCTTTGCTTTTTAGTTTACGTTCTTGCTCACTGAGGTTGCTTTCTTTCTTATCGAGGGAATCCAGCCTTTTATCCAAGCTGCTCAGGCGTTCATTATACTTCTTTTCCTGAGTTCTGAGTTCACGCTGACGCTCTTTTACTTCTTCATCGAAAACGCGCTTTTGTTTGAACCATTCTTCCCGTGCTTCCACCAAAGCCGCTTTCTTGGCGACCTCGGCTTCTTTTTTTGCATCTCTTTTGATGTTTTCGGCAATCTCTGTGGCCTGGGATACCGCCTTAAATGCGCTATTGCGCTTGATAAGGTAGATCACCAAAGCAAACAAAAAGCCTGCTGCAAAAGCGATGGCAGCTGTTATGTATAAATTCGACATATTAATAATCCTTAGTTCAATCTATTTACGCTCACCGGATAAATTCGGGAAGCAGAATTAAAGGCCCGCGGGAACCGTGTATGTTTGACTTTATTCAAAGCCATACTGCAGGTGGGAATCTACCTTGTGGGTTTTATGTATCCGGGACTTGCCGGCACGCACGCCACCCATGGCTCGACTCCCTTATTTTTCATTGGCTTTTATGCAATCCATATCACGTATTCCGCAGGCATATTTTATATACTTATGATGTTTTCCAGCATCTGATTTACCCGGCTGAGCTCGGCTTTCAATTCTCGATTTTCCTCTAACGCAGTTTGCAATTTATCTTCTCGCTGAAAACAGGCGAGCAGCAGCAAACGGGCAAAATCCAGATTCTCATAGTTCTCATAAAGCCTTGTAAGTTCTTCTGATAAATCTTCAGCAATCTTTAGTGTACGGGTGGGATTATCGCTTCTGAGACGAAATAACCTCCCAAAAATCTCCACCTCTATCGATTTCATTGCTTACTCGCTGTCCCCGAGCTTGGGGAAAATGTCATCAATTTTCCTGATGGCATCATCAGCAAAGCTTTCCACGCCGAAGAGCATCTTTTCCATTTCGTCATACTTGATTTTCAAGCTTTGGTGTTCTGCTTGTAGCTTTTTAAGAGATTCATCTGTATCGGTAGCCAGATTTGAATAATCCTCTATCTGGCTGAGCAATTGAGTATTCTCCTCTCTAAGCTGAGCATAGCTTTTTTTCAGCTCATCCAGTTCATTTTTATTTACAGTATATTGATCAATCAGTTTTTGCAGTCTCTGCTGCAGGTTTACTATCGGACTTTCCATTATAACCTCATGGTAATTTCATATTTTTCTATTAGTGTTTTTTGCACTAAAGCCATTAGCTTATCTATGCGCTCATCTGTCAATGTTTTTTCTTGGTCCTGCAGGCTAATGTGCAGGCTAAGGCTCCTGAAGCCTTGTGGTATCTGCTCAGAACGATACTCATCAAAGACCTTTACTTCCTTGATGATAGCTGTATCTAAAGTCATGATAGCACCCTGTAAATCAAGATAGCTATATTGATCTGAAATAAGGAAGGAAATGTCCCTCACCACAGCAGGGTATTTGGGAATCTCGCTATACTCGATCCTATGATTTCTGCTTAGATTGATCAGATTTTCCAGCTCAAAATCCAGAGTCCAGACATCCTGCCCCAGGCTATTGACATCTATGTCCCAGGCCTGAAGCACGGCGGGTTTAATCCTGCCAAAACTGCCAAGCAGCAGCTTACCATGACGGTAAGTAAAGGATTCCCCGGATATCAGATAAGACAGATTACACGCGCTTGTCTGATAGCTAAGCCCAAATCTTTGCAATAAGCCTTCAAAACAGCCTTTCACCCAGTAATAATCTATCTCAGCAGCTTTTTGCTGCCAGTGCCCGGCATCTGACTTTCCTGTAAATATAGCGGCCAGATGCTTGGGCTCATGATGATCGGTCTTGTCTTTCAGGTAAACTTTACCCAGTTCAAAGAGTTTCACATCCCGTTCGGCATGATTCAGGTTGTAAACCAGATTGTTAAGTAATTGCGGCAGCAGCGAAACCCGCATCACTGATTGATTTGAGCTTTGGGGATTCAGCAAATGAATGTAGCTCAGATCATCATCTTGATAGCCCAGGAGCTGCATCTGTGCAGGGTCTGTAAAGCTATAATTCAGAGTTTCATAAGCACCAAAAGTCACTATCCACTCCGCGGCCTGATTCTGGATCTTGTAAGCGTGACGGTCCATCACCTGGCTTGGCACCGTCTTCTGCGGCACCTTGTCGTATCCGGCCAGCCGGGCCAGTTCTTCCAGAATGTCTGCCTCCCTGCTGATGTCTTTCCGGAAAGCGGGAATCTGGTAATAATGCGTAAAGTTATCATCCTGAACTTCACTGAATTCAGGGTCTTTACCTTGCCTTAATCCTGTATGCAGAGCTGGGATATCTTCCACTTTGGCAATAGGCCCCGGCTGGAAATCTCCATATTGGATGAAGGTAAAACCCAGATTTTCCAGAATCTCACGAATCTTATCCTTAGGCAGAGTATAGCCGATCAAATGTTCAAACCTATGCGGACGTACTCCCAGGATAATCTCTTGTTCAGCTGCAGGATAGCTATCCAGCAATTCCCCGCAGATATTCCCTTTTGCCAGCTCCAGGATCAGTTGAGTAGCCCGATCGCTGATTGCAGCAGCATACTTAGCCGGGAGATGCCTTTCAAAGCGGTAGGAGGAATCCGAACTGAGTTTATGTTTGTAAGAAGTTCTACGAATCGAGCCAGGATGAAAGGCTGCAGATTCCAGCACGATATTTACGGTCTGGTCACTAATTGCGGAGTACTCCGAACCCATTACCCCGGCCAAAGCAGAGGCCTTTTGGCCATCGGCTATTACCAGCTCATCTTTATCCAAAATATACTTTTTACCATCCAGAGCAATGAATTCTTCCTCATGATAAGCTTTGCGCACCACGATATCAGGATAACCCTGAGCTTCATCCCTGGCGGCCAACTTATCATAATCAAAAGCATGCAGAGGATGCCCGCTTTCCAGCATCACGTAATTTGTAATATCCACGATGTTATTGATGGGCCTCAGGCCGCTTTTGATCAAAGCAGTCTTGAGCCAGAGCGGAGATTCGTTGACCTTTATGCCTTTAATAACCCGGGCTGTATAACGAGGGCACAGCTCGGGCTGAAGATTATGCAAGCCCAGCTTTAGCTCTGCTTTATCAATATTCAGCTTAGGTGAGGCAGGCTTGGTCATCGGGCGTAATAGCTTGGCTGAGAGGTCTCTGGCTATTCCAATATAACCCAAAAGATCACTGCGGTTTGGTGTGATTTCCAAATCAAAAATACAATCCGGCAATTCATACAAAGTATCTGCCAGGGTCCCAATCACCGTATCTTCTGGCAGGGAGATGATTCCTGCATGGTTTTCAGAAAGGCCAAGCTCGCTTTCTGAACACAGCATGCCATGCGAATATATTCCGCGAATCTTAGCTTTTTGGATCTTGATATCCTTGAGTTCTGTTTTGGGCAAGGCCAATACAGCCATCATGCCCGCTTTGCAATTCGGAGCACCACAGATCACTTGTATGCAGTTGTTTTCATCTTTTTCTGGATAAGGATTGTCCCCAATATCCACCTTGCATAGCTGCAAGTGGTCTGTCTTGGGCACCTTCTCGGCAGAGATCACTTTGGCTGCAAATACTGTATCTCCAAAGGCAGGCAGCTGTGAGATTCCTTCTACTTCGATGCCTGCAAAGGTGAGCAGATCAGAGAGCTGAATATTCAGCTTATCAATTTCAAGATAGCGACTTAACCATGATATTGCGATTTTCATTATAGCTCTCCTTTGAATTGCCTTAGCATCCTGAGATCGTTTTCGAAGAGGATTCTCATATCCGGAATGTTGTATTTGAGCATAGCGATGCGCTCGATACCCAGTCCAAAGGCAAATCCAGTGTAAACTTCCGAATCGATATTCAGGATGTCAAACACGGCGGGGTCCACCATTCCGGCGCCTCCCATTTCCAGCCAGCCGGACTGCTTACATACGCGGCAGCCCTTGCCACCACATACCACACAGGATATATCCATCTCTGCTGAAGGCTCGGTGAAGGGGAAGAAATGCGGCCTGATCCGGCTTTTGACATCAGCGCCAAACATTATGCTGGCAAAATTTTGCAAAGTATCCTTCATATCTGCCAAACTGATACCTTTATCCACCACCAGGGCTTCTACCTGATGGAAGACGGGTGAATGAGAAGGGTCTGGCTTGTCGTTTCGATAACAGCGCCCGGGAGAGATGATCCGAATAGGCGGTCTGCAGCTTTCCATCACTCTTACCTGCACCGTGGAGGTCTGAGTTCGCAGCAGCTTGCCTCCAGTTACATAAAAGGTATCCGCCAGATTGCGGGAGGGATGATCTTGAGGGGTATTCAGAGCATCAAAATTGTGAAATTCATCCTCTATATCATTGGCTTCGGCTATGTCAAAACCCATACTGATAAATACTTCGTCGATCTGGCGACGGATGATGCTCAGGGGATGATAGCCTCCACGCCCCAAAGGGATTCCTGGCATGCTGGGGTCAAAATCCACCCGGCTTTTTTCCCAAGAGCTTTCCTGGATGGCCTTTGACCGGGCGCTCAGTACTGTCTCGATCTGTTTTCTGGCGAGGTTTAACTGCTGGCCAAAAGCTGGACGCTGGGCAGGCTCGAGCTCTTTCATCTTACTGTAAAGGCCGTTTAGCATGCTTTTCTTGCCCAGATATTTAGCTTTGGCATTGAGTATATCATTGACGTTGGAGCATTGGGAAATCTCCTGCTCCGCTTCCTTGATCAGAAGTTCAAGCTGTTCTTGCAATGTTTTATCCTTTCTGAAGTCTATCTTGAAAGATAAAAGCGGTTTTATGTGCAAAACCGCTTTTTTATATTAATGTGCAAATGCCCTGAGTATGGGCATATCTGCTTGCATGTGTCTTTATTTAGACGTTTTTAGCGATTTCCACCAGGCGGGCAAAAGCACTAGCATCATGCCAGGCCAGATGAGCCAGAGTCTTGCGGTTTATCTCTATATTGGACTTGTGCAGCCCATTGATAAAACGGCTATAACTCATATCGTTCAAACGGCAGGCGGCATTGATACGGGTGATCCATAGACGGCGAAACTGGCGTTTCTTTAGCTTTCTATGGGCAAAGGAGAAAGACATGGCACGTTCAACGGTTTGACGCGCTACGCGATAAGTCTTACTTCTGCGGCCAAAGTAGCCTCTGGCGGCAAGCATATATTTTTTTCTTCTGCGGTGGGCTGCTACGTTATTTGTAGTTCTCGGCATTTGTAATCTCCTTTACTTTCCCAACATACGGTAAATTCTGTTTTCGTCAGCTTTAGCTACGATGGCACTGGCCCGAAGGTTACGTTTCAATTTAGGCGACTTTTTAGTCTTAATATGGCCAGTTTTTGCATGATGGCGCACTATCTTTCCGGTGCCGGTTAGCTTAAAGCGCTTAGCGGCAGATCGATTGGTTTTGATCTTTGGCATTCTATATCTCCTTGAATTTATCTATATCATCACAGCCGGAACGAATTTCGGATTCAGACCCCGGCTGGGTTATTTGCTATTAGCTCTCTTTGGTCTCGACCGCTGTGCTTTCGGTAGTTTCGGTGCTTTCTTCAGCTTTCAGGCCAGCTTTCAGAATGCGGTCTATGTCTTTTTTAGGAGAAACAATGATCGAAAGCGTATTGCGGTCACTTACAGGTTCCTGGTCAACATCAGCGATTTGAACAAGGTCATGCCTGATCTTATCCAATATCTTATACCCCAATTCCTTGTGGGCCATCTGGCGTCCCCGGAAACGGACGGTGAACTTGACTTTGTTATGCTGTTTTAAAAACTTAATCGCATTGTTTTTCTTGAAGTTGTAATCGTGTTCTTCGGTATTCGGACCAAACTTGATCTCCTTTACCTCAACTTCATGTTGTCTTTTTTTGGCCTCTCGGGCTTTCTTTTCTTTTTGGAAATAGTATTTACCAAAGTCCAAAAGTCGGCATACAGGCGGATTTGCACTCGGTGATATTTCTACCAAATCCAATCCAGCTTCATCTGCCCTACGCTGAGCTTCACGCAGTGGCAGAATACCAATTTGACTGCCATCAGAATCGATCAGGCGAACTTTGTCCGCAGTAATCTGATGGTTAATTCTTTCTTTCGGCACGACTTCTTTGGTCTTGGACTTGAAACGCTTAATCCGGATTATAAGAACCTCCTTCTTTACCGGTTAAAACGAAACAGGCGAAATCTCCTTATGGATATCCCGCCTGTTTCAAAGTAAATAATTTACTTATATTCAGTTTATTTGAGCCTGACACGCACATCTAAGGCAGCAAGGCAGAAGCAGACGGCTTCATTTTGTACCACTATTTTACAAAGGGATTTTATGTCAATCAAAATCTCCTGCAACGTCCTGAATTATCATACACAGCTGCCTGGCTTATTTCATTAACATGGCTTTCTGGGTAAAGGTCCCGCTGTTGGTCTCGAGCCTGATCAGGTATATTCCAGAGCTCACAGAGCGGCCGCGCTCGTCTAATGCATTCCAAATCTTGCGATGCGCACCAGAACTGAGCACTTCATCCATCAAGCTCGCCACTCTTTGTCCCTTGAGATTGTAGATCGAAAGCCTTACAGCTGATGCTTCCGATAGCGTAAAGCAGATCGTGGTGCTGGGATTGAAGGGATTGGGATAGTTCCTTTCCAGGCCTGTAACTGCGGGCGGGAGAGGCTGATCCGGATTGTCCACTCCACCCCAATAAAAGCTCAGTGTAAGTGTGGCTTGCGACTTGCCTTCTGCATAAATGGCCAGGATGTAGTATTGGTATTCTCCGTAGAGCTCCAGAGTTTCTTGATACAGAGGCTGCTGAGTGGCTTCAACCATCTCGAAAGCTGCGGCGCCAAAACGTCGGTAAACCTCGTATCCCAGCAAAGGGTATTCCGGATCATCGGGCGCGTCCCAGCTAAGGTCCAGCAGTCCGTCATTCACATAGTAGTCCGCATTTGATACTGGTTTCAGATATCCCAGATAAAAGTCCAGAACTGCTCCGGGAGATTCAAAGCTAAGCTCTATTGCTACCGGGTCTGTGCTGTAATAGCCTTCTGCCGCAGCAGAGACATACCCTGTGCCCATGGGCAGATAAAGCTCAAAGTCGCCATTTTGATCCGCTATGGCTGAGATTCCTTCCGCACTACTGATGAAGATACTTTCAAAATCAATATCGGGATCCGAGCTCAGAATCTGACCGCTGATCTTACCGGCATATTCCATATATCCGGAAGTACGGACATCGTCTATGAACCAGCCCTGAGCCTGAGTATTGCTATCGGAGGCGAAGCTGAAACGGAATTTTACGTTTTGATTGCCATAAGCCGATAGCGAGAAAGAAGACCTTATCCAGCCATTGCTGCTGCCGGAAAATCCCGGTCCGTTCAAGGAGTTCAGGTGAGAATTTGTATATCCGCCTTCGGGATGAAGCACTTGCCAGCTATTTCCTGAATCTGTGGATATCTGCACGTTGCCACCATCATAGTTCGCTTCGGTATCGAAATAGTGCCAGAATTCCAGCCCAAAATCGTTGCCTATATAAATGCTCGGAGTGCTGAGCTTGTAGTTTGCATTTGCGCCATAGCTTGCATTCAAGCGGGTGCCCCAGAGTTTGTCACCACTATGAGCGGGCACAGCGCTTGAGCTCCCCCACTCCCAGGCGTTGCTTGCGGGAACGGGCTCGAAATTGCCATCATCGCTTTCAAAATCCTGGCTCATACCGGTGGTGCCAATGCTGATGAGCAAATGATTGTTTGTGGCAGGAACCAGCTCTCCCAGAAAGGTGAGATAAAAGCTTAAGTTGTTACCCAGAGGCGCCTCGGGCGAGATGCTGATTTCATATTTTGCCTGGGTAAGGCCGTTTGCCGGTACTTTGCGCAAGAGTACACCGGGGTTCAGTATCGTTACATGTTCAGACATACTCATGATATTGGCGGTGAGGTTGTAAGCATCTACATCGCTGGTATTGGAAAAATTGACCACCAGATCAAAGCTTTCGCCGGGATCAACCAGGCCATTGGCATTGCCCTGAGCATCGTGCATATAGTAGCTGCTGATCTCTATTGAAGGTTTATGCACCAGAACTACCGTAGGATAAATCCATTCTGCACTATCAGTCTGCACGTGCACGCTCAGCTGAAGCTGGCTGCCATCCGGACAGTCCTCGCTTACGATCAGTCCGATGGGCTGGATATTTACAGCGCCCATATCCCCGGGTATATCGGGATAAGTGCTCTGGCTATTGCTTAATTGGGCATGAGGATGATCCAGGCTCACGGTGATCTGAGCGTCCTGGGCGGTATTGATGCCTTGATTTATCAAGCGAATGCCCAGCTCGACAGTTTCTCCGGGTTCCACTTTCCCATTGCCGCTGGGATCGTTTACAATCAGCTCTTGCAAGACCAGATAAGGGCTTTCGTGCAATACCGGCACAGTGCTTATCATCAGCGCAGAGTTGTTGCTTAGAGGAGCTGCGGCGGTGGGATATTGATTGTTATAGCTATACTCCAGGCCTCGGGTGTTTGTGTGGTCTTTGATGCCTATAGTGGCATATTTCCCGTGATAGAGTGAGTATCCGCCTCCCCCTATATCCACATTGTTGAAATCCTGATATTGAATCTTGATCTTGCCATCTCCTAAGCTGGTGTGATGGTACAGAGGATCATAAAATATCACCTGAAAAGTCTCTAATGAAGTGCGGTTATAGCCGTTGCGCAGCTTGTAATACTCGATGATGAATTTATGGTTTTCGGCATCGTAATACTGATATATTCCAGCATCGCCGATGATGATAAGATCGTCCCAAAAGGGGGCGATCATGGGAGCAGGGCCATGTCCCGAAGGAATTCTGCAATTCCTGAATTCTGCGTTTTCCGTAATCCCCATGGCGATAAAGCCATTTACACACACGGTGATTTGATCGTAGGCAACGCCATAAAAATTGAAGCTAAAAGGCAAATCTACCACTTCCAAAGTAGTGCTGCCATTTTGATCTCCTTCGTCGTTGGGTGTGCCGGGATCGTATAGGGTATCCAATAGTGTACCCCCTCCACCCAACGCGGGATTGATCTCAATCCAGTCGTAAGTCGGGCAATCCTGATAGTAAGTATCACTCTCGTCATAGATAAAATAGCCATAGCTATCCGGGCCCAAAGGTGTATTCTGCGTAACGTTGCCGATGCTGATATTGAAAAAGGCGTCTTGCTCAAAACCGCTGTCGTTACTCAGATGCACTCTAAATGGAATCTGCATCCCGGGAATAAGCAGGGTACGCGCAAAGACTTCAAAATCCTCGAGGGTATAGGTCATAGACCCTGCCACAATGCTGCCCACATACGCCTGATCCGTCTGCACTTGCACCAGATCGTTCAGAGAAAATAGCTGAGCCGAGACATCGTGCACGGTAGCTACAGATCGATTGCGAATACCCAGCTGAACTGTGCCGGTTTCGCTGGGGTCCAGGATCTCGTTGCCCCCGGCCAAGATATTTACAGTCTCCACTTCAAGAGATGCGTTGTAAGCACTTAAGTGCATAGGAAAAAGATGATTGCCACCTGAGGCATCGCTAAATTCAAATTCCAGGCGGACATCATGCTGAGCCGGAATATCGTGTGAAAGAGTCATCAGCACGGGTTCATTGGCCATCAAATGCCCAAAGGCAGGGATATCACCGCAGCTAATGGTGCTTGTCTGCAATTGAATATATTCATCATCACAGGATACGCTGGCGCTGATTCCGGTCAAAGCAGTAGCCGTAGTATTTTTCACTGTCAGCATCAAGGCGATGGTTTCACCCGCTTGAGCAAAGCTATCTGAATTTCCGCTGGAGCCATGCTCTCCATTGTCATACAATATCTTATCATAATATACTATGCCACCATCCGCAGCATATACAGTCCGGGAAGCAGGCTTTTTATCGGGTATGGCTGCGGTGATAATGATATCTCCCTGCATACCTGAACCGATAAAGAGGCTTACATAGCCTTCGGCATCTGTGTAACCGCGGGCTACTATCTGAGAAGATGCTTGATTGAATGCGGTCACACTTGCATCGGCAAGCCCGATGTAGCCATCATCGAGAACCCTGATATCTAACATCGTGCTACCAAAGGCCAGGGAATCCGGCGCTTCAATCTGCAGATTGCCTGGAATACCCACAAAGACCTCCATGCTGGGGTCTCCCATGAGGTTACACCAGTGGGCAGAAGCATTTGCATCAGAGCTGTGGGTGGTACCATAGGTTTGATATAGAAAGAGACGGCCATTTAGCAGAGCCTCTCCCATGCTGCGCATGCCATGGGCAAAGATGCCGTTGAAGATAGAGGCATTCAAAGCATTATTGTACATGGTATGAGTTCCGGTGGTAGCCATAGCTATAGCTGTGACTGCTCCACTGGGATTGGCTGAAGTGCCCAGCCTGATAAAAGACTCGGAAGTTGCTGCACCATAGGAACTGGCGAAATTGCCGGTCGAACAGGTGAGTATCACCGCATGGGGAAAGCGAGGATTGTTCATAAGGGATGAACTGGGACTCCAGCCACTCATATTAATGTAGCCCCGGTAACTAAAGAAATTCACACCCTGATTGATGCCGGAATTGATAGTGGAAGCATATCCTCCGCTGTAGTTTTCGATAAAGCTGTAATCGGGGTTCGCTCTCTCGGCCAATTCTTTGATATACTTGCTATTATACACGCAGGAGATTCCGGACGTGCTGGGGTCTCCGAT
>JALNWR010000040.1 GCA_023230795.1 Candidatus Cloacimonadota bacterium | reverse complement strand
ATCCCTCCTTAATAGTTAACGTGCTTTTCCATTCTGCGCTGGAAGATAGTGAGTGCCAGGATGAGGACGAAAAGGGTGAGCGCAATCGCCGAAGCGTAGCCCATCTCCAAGAGGTCAAAGCCCTTTTCATAGATGTAATAGACTATGAGTTTGGTGGTATTCAGCGGCCCGCCTTTGTCCGTCATCAGATAGATCTGAGCAAAGGTCTGGAAGCTGACTATAGTAGTCATAATCAATACATAAAAGGTGGTTGGCGAGATCAAGGGAACTGTGATATTCCAAAACTGCCGCCTTTTACTGGCGCCATCGATTTCGGCCGCTTCATAATACACCTTGGATATATTCTGCAAGCCGGCAAGATAGATGATGGTATTATAGCCCAAGCCTTTCCACACCGTCATGATAATGATGCCAAAAAGGGCCTGTGAAGGTCCATGAAAAAAGCGGGGCAGATTGAGCGTGATCCCCATATCCTGAAACATCATCAGAAATATCCCGCGGGATTCCGACAGCCAGCCTTGGGGAGAGATGCCCACATAACCCAGAAAGGTATTCATCAGCCCGGTCTGTTCGTTGAATATCAGTTTCCAGACTATCGATACCGCCACCAGCGAGGTGACAAAGGGCATGAAATACACTATCCTGAACAGGCTCTTAAGATACTTGATCTTATTTAGCAGCACGGCAAAAAACAGCGAAAAGACTATAGAAGCCGGCACCTGAATGATCACCAGCCAAAAAGTATTGCCCATGGATTGCCAAAACACCGGGTCCTTGAACATGGCAGCATAATTTGCCAGTCCGATGAACTTGCCGGTGCCCTGTATAGACCATTCGTAAAAGGATAAGATGAAGCTCATCACTATCGGTACCAGGCGAAATGCTGTAACTATCACCAAGGCAGGTAAAAGATAAAGGTATGGAGAAATCTTCCACTTTGTTTTCACTACTCACCTCCATTTTTGTATTCGCCGGCCTTGCGGTACTGCCGCCAATCTATGCCCAGCGTTGTACATTTTTTATAGAAATTCTCCCGGGTAATCTCTGCGATCGCCGCAGCGCGCATGATATTGCCCCCGGTCTTCAAAAGCAGACTGTGTACATAGTGTTTACTAAAGGTCTCTTTGGCAAAGGCCCAGCTTGTCTTGTCAAGCTCTGGCAAGATCTGGTCTTCTGCCGGAACTCCAGCAATGTTTTCCGGCAAATCCTCCGGTTGAATCACCATGTTTTCGGCCAAAATTACGGCGTGCTCCAAAGCATTGCGCAATTCCCGGATATTGCCCTTCCATTCATGATGCAGGATCATAGACATCACTCCGGGAGATATTTTTAGCTCATCTTTCTTGTATTTCCGGCAAAACTCCTGAACAAAAGAACTGGCCAGAATGCGGATGTCATCGCGCCTTTCCCTGAGCGGAGGAATATGCAGATTGATTACATTGAGCCGGTAATAAAGGTCTTCGCGAAAACTGCCGTCTTTCACCAGGGCTTTGATGTCTTTATTTGTAGCGGCTATAATGCGGGTATCGCTCATCAGATCGCTGTCTGAGCCCACAGCCCGAAATACTCCGCTATCCAGCACCTTGAGCAATTTCACCTGAAAGGCCAGCGAAGTCTCAGCTATCTCATCCAAGAACAGGGTTCCGCCGTTGGCTTCCTGAAAGTAGCCGATTTTATCGCGATGGGCATCCGTAAACGCACCTTTCTTGTGGCCAAAAAGCAGGCTTTCCAAAAGAGTCTCGGTGAGGCTCCCACAATTTACCGTCACGAATTTCTTGTGCCGGCGGAGGCTGTTGCGATGGATCAATTCCGCAAAGACGGTCTTCCCCACTCCGGTCTCTCCGGTGATAAGTGCCAATGTATCCAGAGCGGCTATCTTCTTGAGCTTTTGAATCAAGACCTGGATCGCAGGGCTATTGCCGATAACCAGGTTGGTCTCAATCTCCTTGTGAATCATAGCGTTCAAACGTTCGTTTTCAGCTATCAGCCATTGCGCCTGTAGGGTCTTTTCCACCAGGATATTGATCAAATCCAGATTGCGGATAGGCTTTTCGATAAATTCACTGGCCCCCAGCTTCATGGCTTGCACAGCGGTCTCTATAGAGGCCTGGCCGCTAACTGCAATTACTGCGGTATAAGTAAATTTGGTAGAGATATCACTGATCAAGTCCAAACCGTTTTCTCCGGGCAAGACCAGATCTACTATCGCGATGTGATAGCGGTGAGATTCCAGCTTTTGCATGGCTGCATGCACGCTGGTGACTGCAGTTACATTATAATCATCTTCCAGCTGAGAGCCTATCAAGTCCAAGCTATCCTGAGAATCATCCACGATCAGAATATTTTGTTTTTCGCTCATATCCGAATACCCATTATAGATTTTCCTTCGTAGTTCCATAGGCTCTTGATGGGGAATGGCTTCATTGGCAGCAGCTCACTTTCGGGGCTTTTACAGAGGTCTTTGATTTGCCCCGGCTTTAGTTCAAGCTGGGGAAGCAGATACAAACACGGCTTGCCATCGTGTTCGCAGACTCCGGTTTGAATCTGCAGCCTGTCAGCGTATGAGCTAAGGCGCAGGAGCTTTGATTCATACCACAGAGCCAGGTGCAGGGGCGATATGCTCAGATTTTGCCCCTTCACCTGATCCTGGCGGGTAAAGACTATCTTATGTTTGATAGACAGACTGTGCTGCAGATATTCCAGCTCCTTATCCAGCCAGTCATTCAAGCAGATATCTTGCTCAAAGGCAAAACTTATGCCCTCCAAATGATGAGCAAGGTCTTTAAGGGTTTTGTCAATTTCGATGCCGGCTGCGTAGATTATCTTGGTTTCTTTCAATTCCGGATGGCTGTTGCTCAGCCTTTGAGCATAGCCCAGGATCAGATTAAGATGGTTATTCAGGTTGTGAACCAATCCTTCCAGAATATTGCGTGCCAGTATCTTATCATCCATAATTTAATGTGTTTTCTTATATTCCTTCAGGCCTTCACGGAAAATATGCATGGCCTTTTTGAGGTCTTCTTTGTTCAGGATGTAGGCCAGCCTGAGTTCGTTGCGGCCAAGCCCTGAAGTGGCATAAAATCCTTCAGCCGGAGCCGCCATCACAGTTTCTCCATCAATCTGGAAATCGTTGAGCATCCACAATACAAAGTCTTCTGCGTCTTCTATAGGAAGATTTGCTATGATATAAAAGGCTCCCGCCGGCTTTTTGCAGATGATTCCCTCGATAGATGAAAGCTCATCAAAGACCAGATCGCGCCGGGACTGATATTCACTCACCATCTGCTCAAAATAATCATCAGTAAGATATACACAAGCGTTTGCCGCCAATTGATCTACAGTGGGCGGGCAAAGCCGGGCCTGGGCAAATTTCAGGGTAGCCTGCATCAACTCCTGATTCTTAGAGACTATGCAGCCAATCCGCGCTCCACAGGCAGAATAGCGTTTGGACACACTATCTACCATGATCGCATGCTCTTCAAAATCCGGAATAGAGAGCACACTGCTATGCTTCAAACCGTCGTAGATAAACTCCCGATACACTTCATCGGAGATCAGAAAGAGATTGTGCTTTTTGCAGATTTCCGCCAGGCGCATCAATTCCTCTTTGGCATAAACCGTGCCGGTGGGATTGCCGGGATTGCAGATCATGATCGCTTTGGTTTTGGGGGTTATCATGCTCTCAAACGCGGCGGCTTCGGGCAGGGCAAAGCCATCTTTGGCATGGGTGGTAATGGGTTTGAGATTTACCGATGTCATGGTGGCAAAGCCATTGTAATTTGTATAAAAAGGCTCGGGAACTATGATCTCATCGCCTTCATTTGCTACCACCAGCATGGCAAAAGTAATGGCTTCACTACCGGCTGTAGTGACTATGATGTCATTTGTAGTCAAATCCACACCATGCTTGGCATAGTAACGTACTAAACTTTTTTGATAAACCTCCAAACCTTGTGAAGGTCCATAGGCCAGAACCTCGTCTGAAAAATCATGAAAGACCTTGATCATTTCAGGGGGAGTGGGGATATCCGGCTGTCCTATGTTCAAATGATATACTTTTATGCCTCTGGCTTTGGCAGCAAGGGCATAGGGCATTAGCTTCCGAATCGGGGAAGCCTGCACATTCTGAGCTCTGAGTGATAAGTTCATACCATGTTCCTTTTCGAATTACTCTTTGTGCCCTTTATTTAGGACATTGAAAAAAAGACAAGGAAAATCTTATGCCGGAAGTTGGAAAAAGCTGCTTCCTGCTTGCTATATAACGAAATAAAGCTTTGGGGATTTCTTGCAAGCCGCTTTCAAATCTGTAATCTTATGATCTTAATACAGCTAAAATAGCAGACTGGATACTTACAAATTGTCTTTTTGCAGCACAACAAACCTGCCTTTCACCTTTAGCCTTCAATTTGGTTTTGATTCGTTTTTCACTCGAGTCCACTCGAGGCCTCGAGTCAGTTCGAGTTAAACGCGAGTCGGAATCAAGTCCAAATTTCGGGCAAGTCCCTGTCGCGATCAATGCTGATATCCTTTTATCTATCTTAAGTGCAAAGCCCCAGAGAGAGTCTCTGGGGCCAAAGTCATAAGGCTTAGAAAAGCAGCTTACAAAAGCTCGATCACGAGGAATTTCTGTTTGCGGAAATTCTGCGGATCCGTAATAGTAAAGACATATTCATCGTCGTCTTTTTCCACGCTGTAGGTAGTGGCTACGTGATTTGAAAGCACGCTATAGCCCTTTTTGGTGGCGGGGAATCTGATCTGTGTAGTCTCCAGCAGGTTGATTTCGTTGAAATCTTCGGTTTCAAGGGTCTTGGCCACCAGGGTTACTCTGCCTATACCCAGGATTCCGCCTTTACGGTCTATCACGCCCCGGTCCCTAAGCTCGCTGCGTTTACCTATAGTATAATAGATGGTATTCGCTGTCCATTCTGCCTCTTCAAGAGCGTCTTTCTTTTCCTGTATGGTCTGCTCGCGGGTGGCAATCTCTTGCTCAGCCAGGCGGCGTTCTGCTTCGATAGTCTCGCCCATTATGCCGAGGCGGTCTTGCAGCTCGGTCATAATAGTCTCTTTTTCTGCTATAGAGCTTTTGAGACGGTCCACAATCTCTTGCACACTTTTTAGCTGAGTGCGTGAGCCGGCCAGTTGGGCTTCCAATTTGGCGATTTTCTTTTTGTCGGCTTCGATCTGTTCGCGCATATTGGCGATCGATCTTACGACGCGCTGGTGACGGTCTTCAGGAGACAAGTCCGGAATTTCAGATTGAGTAAAGAGCTGTCCGGAAAGGTCTTCATCCAGGGATTCTAAAGAGCTCTGAATCTCGCCGATGGTAGCGGTGGAACTTTCATAAAGAGTCTTGAGGTCTTCATTGCTCTTCCTTAACTCTTTATTATTCTTAGAAGCGTTCATCCATACGGCTCCAAAGACTATGGCCAGGATTGCCAACAGGACTATGATTATGATTTGGATATTTTTCATACTTGACTCCAATTAGGTTTTTATTTCAGTGTCATTCCTATGATACCTTGATTTCGTGTCAAGTCAAATTAAAGAAATGGATAAATTATGAAATATGTATATCTGGCGGCCTGGACTCGGGAATTCGCCAATTTTAAGGGAGCTTTGGATAAGGTCTGGCTTCATCAGGACGCCCTGTATTTGGGGCTGATCGGTGGCGACGCCCTGGTTTTTGTCCTCAATATGAAGGATAGCTTTGTATATCATCAAAGCGCGTGCCCTATGCCCAAAGAAGCCCGCGAAATCTGGCGGAATCTGCGTAACAGCCAGCTGCGCAATCTGAGAATGCGGGATGATGATAGAATTCTGGAGCTGGACCTGCATTTGCAGGATATCTATGGTGAGGACAAAGACCACCGGCTCGTATGTGAGCTCATGCCTCCCAAGCCCAACGTGATCATCATCAGAAAGGATAGAAACCTCATCATGGACGCCCTAATAAAATACTCTCTGGCGGACAATCCCATGCGCATGGTGATGGTAAATCAGCCATACTATCCGCCTAAAACCAGCTTTGAGCCCGATCCTGCAGCTGTCGCCACTATCCCCGCAGGCTTTGAGACAAGTTCTATCAACGAATATTTCCGCCTCCGTCACCAGGAAATCCTGAAGCCGCAGGATAAGGCTCTGCAACTAAAGCATAAGGTCAAGATCATAGATAAAGAGCTCAAGCGCCTGAAAAAACGGCTGGAATATCAAAGGCAGGATTTGGCCAATGCTGAACGGGCGGAGTACTTTCATGCCTGCGCCGAGGCGATCAAGCCAAATATGCACAAGATCAAGCCCGGCCAGGAGCAGCTCGTAACTACAAACTATCTTGATCCGGATTTGCAGGAAATCTGTGTGCCGCTTTTGGTGGATAAGACTCCTCATCAAAACCTGAATTACTATATCAAAAGATATCAGAAGGCCAAAAACGGTCTGGCCATCATCGGCATCAATATCTCCCGCACCAAAGCGGAAATAGAGGCTGTGAAAAAGCTGAGGAAACGCCTGGAGGATGGTGAAGACCTGGATTTGGATATCAAAGATAAATCCGGAACCATCACCCAGAAGATCAGCCAGCTGGATAAGATCTTACACTTCAAATACAGCGACGATTGGCATATTTATATCGGCCGCAAGGCAAAAGAAAACGACTTTGTGACCACCAAGATAGGCAAAGCTCAGGATTGGTGGTTTCACAGCAGGATCTATCGCGGGGCGCATGTGCTGCTGCGAAACCTGAAAAAACAGGAGCTTCCGCCGGATTTGCTAAAGCATTGCTCTGCCCTGGCCGCCTGGTATTCTCAGGCTAAGTTTTCGGCAAACGTTCCGGTGGATTACACCCAGATTCGCTATGTGCGCAAGCCCAAGGGCAGCGCCGCCGGATTCGTAACCTATACAAATTACAAAACCTTTTTTGCCACGCCTCAAGACCTCAGAAGCATCCGGGGGGAACTGGGAAAGTGATCAAAGCCATAGGCATAGTGCTAAGCATCTTCCCCTATAGCGAAACCAGCCTGATCCTCAAAGTGCTGGCCTGGGATAAAGCCCAAATTTCTATCATCGCCAAAGGCTGGCGCAAGAAGCCCGAACCCATCCTGCGCTTTGTAGAGTATGAATTCACGCTCTATGCGCCCAAAGAAGACGGTTTGTATCTGCTCAAAGAGCTGAATCAGAGCAGGGATTTCAGCTCTTATGCCTCTACCTCCACCTGGGCTGCGGCTGAAGCGGGAGCCGAGCTTTGCGCCAGGATCATCATTCCCGCGCATGAAGCCAAACAGTATTACACTTTGCTCACCCAGTATCTGGGCTATATCGCTCCTATGCAGGAAAATGCTATCCTGATCTTCTGGAGACTGATGCTGCGGATATTTACCATGCTGGGAATAGGGATCAGGCTGCAGCGCTGTGACTCCTGCCTTTTGAGTAAAGAGCCTTTTGCCTATAACCTTGCCGGAGAGATCATCTGTCAGGATTGCCTGCAAAAGCTACCCCTGCCAGACAGATACACCCAGCTCAGCCCCATGGCCGGAAAAGTGCTGCTGCTTCTGCCGGAAATAGCCAATCATCTGCAGGATATCCACTTGACGAACTCAGATATAAGTCAGATCAATCAGCTCTTCCTATCCTACTTTTCCGCCCACCAAAAGCAAACGCTCAAGCTGAAGAGCCTGAGCGTGCTTAGCCAGTTTTATTAGTAAACCCGCCTAAAACGGCGCAAAGTCGTTTATTTCCCAATAGAAGTGTTCCGCTTCTTTTTGGATTTCGGCCAATTCCTCATAATGCTTCGTTTCCCAATCTACCAAAAGTGCAAAAAAGGATTTCAAATTAGCGTTGTCGGTCTCCTTCTCGCATTTGCGATAGTGGTCTATGGCATCTTTTTCCAGCAGCAGAGCCGTAGAGATAGCCGAGAAAAGCACTTGGTCCTCACCAATGCGCTTGATAAAAGCAGGTGAGAAGATGCTTTTTTCCAGATTTTCAGCCTTGACTTTACTGGCAATATCATCGGGCTGTATGTCACTCGAAATCTGTTGATAGTAATCCAACAGATAGTTGTAATGCAGACGTTCTTCCTCTCGGCGCGAGAAGAAAAAGTCCTTCACTTCAGGGTCTGAGCTATGTTCTGCGGCATGTTGATAGATATTCACGCTATCCATCTCGCCCTGCATAGCCTTCTTCAGAGATTTGAGCAGTTGTTTTTTGATTTCCATTTTGTACCTCACATCTTTATTTTCGTTTATATCTATAAGCTAATCTCATTGTGGCTGTTGGCAAAATAGCAATTTTGGTTTGGGATCTGCCAAAATAATTGTGCTTGACAGATATAATGCTATGCTTTTACTTGGAAATGTAGTGAGATATCTTTATGATTTGCGGATAAATAGCTACCGATGTACCTAATACATAGAGTGGCGAAGGTTAGAGTAAATCTATTACCTTCAGATAGGATCATAATATTGCTTGTAACTCAATTCATTAGTTCAGGCAATGCAGATTTATGGAGGATACCATGAAAAAGCTATTATTAGCTGCCATTAGTTTCTTGTTAACCGCCCTGTGTTTTGCAGGCGGCGGAGGATACCAGTACCCGCCAACGATTAACTTTTTGGTAAATGACCGCATCAGAAATACTCCGGCTGTGGACCCGGAAGTCAGCGGAACTGGTATTCGGTTTTATGTAACCACTTTCGGATTAGAAAGATTTGATGGAAGTCTGAATCATCAACGACATGCTCCTTTGCCAAAACCGGGGTCTTTGATTAGATTTGGAATTCAAAATTCTTCACTCGGATGGCCATGGATTTTTTCAAATGTGATAATCGATTCAATGGATCAGTTAGAATTTAACGAACCTGGCCAGATCAATCCGAATTGCTATTCTGTAGAGGATGAAACTGAGCTTCAAAATTATTATTGTGAGACGCTAACCTATACCGACGGGCATCAATATACCGAAGCTTATATGCGGTATGAAAGCGGAACTGGCTTTTGGGCAAGCCCAGTGTTTTACAAAGATGATAATTATGGAACAAAACATCTGATTATCCTGAACAAAAGCGGATGTCTTATGCGCGTGAATGTATCACAACAGGAGCTGACGGTGGACTGGAAAGTCGACCTAAGAAGCCCAGAGCGTGATAATGATTCAGACACATTCAAATTTGAATTTATGGCCACTCCTGTGCTATTGGATGATAAACTTTATATAGCTGGAATCAAACAAATCCATGTAGTTGACGTGAACGACGGAACCCTTATTGATAGTTATTTATGCCAACACGTGGCAGATGACGAGGACGATTATTTTGAAACTCCCTTAGTCTTTGATACTCAGCCTGATCCCTTTACCAGCTTATATGTTATTAGCCGTAAGGGTAAACCATATAAGGTCACAGTAGATGGAACTCCAACTCTAATATCTTCTACTGTTAATTTGGGAGAATCTCAATCGCCTCCGATAATAGACTCCGACGGTCATGTCTATTTTGTAGCCAAGAGCTTGTCCGGTCAACATATGCTTAATTACGTGCAACAAAATAACAGGATTCTTGTTAATGAGCCATTGGATTTGCAAATGGAAAGTATCGAGATACCATTAGGTGGGGAGGTTGAAGTACTGAAATCACAAATTCTGACAGACTTTACACAAAATATGTATATATTGTCGGATAATAATCTTATCAGGTTGAAAGAGGAATACGATTTTGATTCTGTTTCCCCGCCCCCTTTTCTGGACCCTGTAGAGTTCTCTTTAACAAATCTTAACTATTCGACATATAGTTCTGGCACTGAAAGGGCTACCTCCTTCCCCGGAAATCACCCGCTTTTATCATACCATAACAACAATGAAAAAACTATGATATTTGGCATCAACAACACAAACAACACCGATTTTGGATCAGGGGTTAATGATTACTACCCCAGTAATAGCGACCAATATAACCTTTCTAATTGCAGCATTAACTTAATGTACTTTTGTTTTCCTAACGCATTCGATTCCTTCTTTCCCTCAATCGCTACGCCGCGAACACTCACAGAACGACAAAGCTGGGGAGGGATCGCACCATATATATCTTCATCTGCACCATACCAAAACGCTCTATTCGGTGATGAATGTGGAGCGATTATATCTTATAATGAAGCCTTAGCTTCAATGAGTGTAGGTTTTAATCCAACCCTTGAAGGCGATGAAGGTCCGATTCCTGAAATGGGTTATACTAAATATATGAAGAACCAGGATAATATCCCCACAAATAACGAGGTGGAAGAAATTACGGTCTATATCTATGGCTTGAACCAAACAAGAGGACCTTACACTTATGTTAATTCTTATGCCAGAGAAAATGCTATGGACACTCTCCCAGATTCTGAAATTGATGCAGTCAGTGCTACTTTCAGGAATCTGCTTCCCAATAAACGCTATAGAATTGCCTGGCAATATCCGACCGACAGCTACACATCCTGTGAAAATATTGAAATCGACAATAATACAAGCATGATAATCTTAAACGCAAATCCTGACCTGATTGTGGAAGATACTCCAAATGATCCTGACCTAACAACTGAATGGGAATACCCTGAGCCACTACACTTCAGTAACGTCACCCTGGAAGATAACGCCCATTGGAGAATTGGGAATCATTCAAATATCACGGTCTCCAACCTTATCCTTGGCTCAGGTTCTATTATAACTATAGGAGAAGGAGCACTATTATTAGTTAGAGAAACTGTCTGTAATAGCACACCTGAATTTGCTACCTTAGATGTAGATGGGCAACGTACCGGAGTCTTTAGAGTAAGCTCAAATTTGGAGCTTGCCGAGGGCTGTAAGTTGCAAATAAAGGGTTACAACCTACAATCTCCAAGCTATATTATAAACACCGCAATCATCAAAACCGGAGCAAGCCTTGAAATGAAATCCATGAATGCCCTGGAAACTTCAGACTTGGTCTCTGCCTCCATCGGCTCCCTGCAAAATCGAGGAGAAGTCTTAATTAACGATTGTGTAAAGTGCACAGATCAATATATAGACACATATCAAGGGCACAGAGGGCAGCTGACAATCAAATCCGCTTCCTCCGACTTTGGTCATTTCATTTGGGAGGCCGCTAATAGCACCATTATGTCTCCGTTCAAAATCGGTGACTCACCCATGACTGAACCCTCAAGGGCAAAACTCACCATCATGGACGCAAACTGCACCTTCGGTAGTGCATTTGAAGACAATCCGGAATACGAGGTTTATGGTAATATCGTAATCAAAGGTAGCTCAAGATCTATAGTGAACGAGGGTGCTACTTTGTTCTTTAAGTCTGGCTCCAAACTTGATCTACTGGGAAATATGGCAGACAATACAGGAGCGGAATTGATTGCCAATAGCCTCTTATATGGAGAACCTGGCACTATCAGGTTCGCAGAAGGAGTCTATATATCAGGATATAAGCCAGATCCTAATCCGCGAGATGAGGAGTGCTATGGCGATAGGATAAGAACCGAGGATGGTGGAAAAATCGAAGGTATCGATATTGATAACCCAAGAAAACTGATAGACATGATTATAAGTACGTCTCACCCAAACAATTTAAAATGGGACGGTATCTACATCGACACATCTTATGATGATCTATCTTTTGAACTTGGAACCAATAACCGAAGTGTAGTATCGGGGATCAATAAGATTGAGGTAAAATATCCAGGAGTTGAACCATCGATCGAAGGGGTAGTCTTCGAAAACTGCACCTATGGAGTGTATTCCTTTACAGATGTTTACCTGTTTGGTCTTCGAGACATTACCGTAACAGGATGCCAGTTCAGAGACTGTAACTATGGGATTTACCTTGAAGATAGGGCTGGAAGTAATTATTCTCCAATGATATCGGCCGATATAAACAACTGTGATTTTGGCGATGACAGCGCTGAATCGGGTTTCAACTTCGTAGGAATTGCTTTGAATCGCGCAACGAATGTAAGGGTAAACGATTGCAATTTCTATTGTAACGGATATGGTATCATGAGCCTGCAATCTTCAGTTTTAGTAGGGGGGAGCTATGATCCTGATGATGATATTCCAACTGGTGATGCTCCTTGCAATTTCTACAACAATGAAAAAGCTGGCATTTGTTTCGAGCAATCATCAAGTACTCAATCAAAATCTCTGGTTTACCGTAATCTGTTTTCAGGTGATTTGTCCACACAAACAGCCACATCCGGAAACGGTATCTGGGCGAATGAATCAGTAGTTGACATTATCGATAATGACTTCACCAATCTTGGCTGGCACGGGATGCTGTTGAACGGTTACACTTATAATCCTCACCAAGACTACCATGGCTTCGCAGCGAATAATTTCCAGAATAACCAAGCTACCGAATTGATCGGTGATGTAGCCTCGTTATCAAGCTCAAGAGGAGGTGAAAATGTGTTCAATGACGCCCGATTCATCGAAACAGGGATTATACCCAAAGACCCCTTAGAGGACTTTGATGCTTGGGATAAGTATATTCTGGCGAACTTATCAAATGGTATTGCGACTATGGAAGGCAATATCTTTGTACAATCCCCCTATGAAAATGGGGACAGATTCTACCCTTCCCTTGAACCCTTTAGCTTTGACCGTAATATGTCTGTTTCTTTATCCGAGACTATTATAGCTGGTATGAATCAATTCTATCAGGGTTTGTTTAATGAATCAATCCAGAGCATGAAACAAGTGGTAGAGACATATCCAGATTCTATGCTAACGGGACTTGCTATAGACTACCTCTATTATGCAACCAGAGCCTCAGGTGAGGATTATGCCACCCTCAGAGCCTATCTCGATTTAGAAATACCATCTGAAAACTTGGCTACCTATATTAAAAAGGAAGAGATTAAAACTAAGTGTCATATAAAAGAAGAGGACTATCTTACGGCTATCAGCAGATTGCAGCTTATACTCGACAACCCGGAAACGATTGCCGATTCGTTGTTTGCTTTGATAGACCAGGCATACTGCTATATGAGTCTGGCTACCGGGGGCGCAAAAGCGCTTCCGGATATCAGTATAAAAACCCCTGATTTTGTTAGTTATATGAAATTCCTTGCAGAACTAACATCCTCATCAGGCAGCCCATCACAAAACGTCCGGTCAACCCCTCAGATACTGAGGATAGAATCGAACTACCCCAATCCCTTCAATCCCCAGACCACGATCAGCTTTTCTGTGCCCCGGGAGGGGGAAGTTGCCGTGACCATCTATAATATTAAGGGACAAAAGGTTATGCAACTATTAAACGAGCAGATCGTTGCTGGAAGACATTCGGTGATCTGGAACGGATGCGATGCAAATGGCAGAGCAGTAAGCTCCGGCCTTTACTTTGCCAGGATAGAACAAGGCAATAAACATCGCACCCATAAAATGCTGCTGCTGAAATAAAACAAGTGTTTCGGGCTTTGGTTTGCAAGCCAAAGCCCGAAATCTAAAGGAAATAGCTATGAAACGAATTCTCTTTGTCTTGCTGCTAACATCAACAACAGTAGTATTGCTTTTCGGCCTTGAAGTTGGCGGTCACATCACCCAAGACACAATCTGGTCTCCGGAAAACAATCCTTATATCATAAACTCTTTTTTGTATATAGATGCGGAAGTCACGCTTACCATCCTGCCGGGAACCCAGGTTCGCTGTACGGGAGCCGATAAAAGCAATATCTTTAATTTTATGTGGGATGAGGGCGCCCAGCCTTTGTCTAAAATGATGATTGTTAACGGTAGAATAAATGCAGTCGGCACTCCCGATATGCCAATCCTTTTTGACAAATATCAGAGGGATATAGATTACAGATGGGGTGGGATATACATAGGCCCAGATGCCCAAGTATCTACCTTCGAATACTGCGAATTTCGGAATTCCTTCTTTTGTGATTATGTGCCCGGAACTTGGTCGCTGGCTGCCATTCAATTTGACAATGGCATTGTCAAAGTAAGAAGTTGTGTATTCGAAAACAATTTAGGTGCTCTTCACACTGGATTTTTGCAGTCAGACCTCCTGCTTTATGACTGTAAATTCATCTCCTTGAACGATAGCTATCCCAATCCATTTGCATTCCCAGGTTTTCTGGGGTTAAGTGCGGCACCCCAACCGGTCCCTGAACAGAACTACCAAGTTACTATCGCCAAATGCTATTTCACGGGAGCTGCCAGCTTGGGGCCCGTCGGATACTACATGGATGTTTTGCGATTGAATAACGTTATGCAGGATTTTACATCAAGAGATGAACAAGCACAAGGTATTAGATCAGAGTACGGCTCGTCTTATAGTTATGGGAATATTAGTTATAATGGCAATAAAGGCTGGGGTTGCAGATCCGCCACTGAAACTGATACGGTATATGCCCGCCGAAATCGCATGATCAAGCCTACTGATCCTGGAGACACTCCGATAAGTATGGGTGGCAGTGGCTTTGGCACGAATTACGTATCGGACAACTATATGTATGGCAACGTTCGGGTTCAGACCTTGATGACTAATGCTACCACCGTGTATATGTATAACAACATCATCGAGAAAACACATGGATATGAAGTGTTGAGGTTCGAAAACCGCCCTCCCTCGAACCAGGGTGGGCAGATGAGATTCTTTAATAATCTGGTCCGCTATATCGGAACCTCTGAATCGAACCGAATTGCAATCGTGAGAAACTCATCCCCTCTCTTATACAATAATAGCTTTATCGGTTTTCGAAATCTGGGGACCTTTTATGCGTATCCTGACCAGGATAGCTGTGAAGTTAATTTCACGAATAACATATTGGATTTATCGCGTGGTTTAACCGAATCTCATAATTTTAATGCAGGATACATATTAAATAACTGCCTGACTAATCCCATTTTGGAGAATTCACAGTTTACCTATATAGACAATATCATCGCAGATCCCGTGTTTGCCGATACCTTAAGCGGAGATTACAGTCTGCAAGCGGAATCCCCCTGTATAGATGCCGGGATCTTTCGTCCGGACTTACCTGCCTTTGATATTAGATACCACAAGCGAATCTCCCCCAATGGTGTCCGGGCCGTGGATATTGGCGCTTATGAATACAATTCCGTGTATATAGGCGGCATCAATGGCAACGTGTATGATGCGGAGACCGGCGAAGTGGTGGATTGTGTGAAGATTGAGATAAGGCAAAAGCTGCCGGAATTTAGCGATACTCTGGGCTGCTTTCAATATCCTACCGGAGCCGGTATCTATGAAGTGAGAGCCAGCCGTTGGGATTATCATGACCGCGTTATCCGCAATGTGACGGTAATTGAGGGGGAAGATACCATCCTCAGCATCCCACTTAGGCCATTGACAGTAAGCAATGAAGATGAACAGATCCCCTCAGGCTCTCTCTTACCAGATCTGAAGAACTACCCCAATCCCTTCAATCCGCAGACCACGATCAGCTTCATCCTGCCGGAAGCAGGCACAGTGAAGCTCTCGCTCTACAATCTCAAAGGCCAGATAGTCAAAGTTTTGCATCATGGCCCCCTGGCCGCCGGTAATCACAATTTCGTCTGGAACGGATGCGATACAAATGGCAGAGCAGTAAGCTCCGGCCTTTACTTTGCCAGGATAGAACAAGGCAATAAACATCGAATCCATAAAATGATGTTAATGAAATAAATAAATATCCATAGGGCTTTGGGTAAGCTCCGAAGCCCTGAGGTTAAAGGAAATATAGCTATGAATAGATTTCTTTGCACTCTGATAGCCCTTGCTTTGGCTACGGGCATCTACGCGATCGAAGTAGGTGGTCATATCTCACACAACACCACTTGGTCCCCTGAGAATAATCCCTACAACGTTACTTCATTTCTATACATTGATAGCCATGTAACCCTGACTATTCTTCCCGGGACTGAAATACGCGTATGGGCTACGGACAGAAACATCATTTGGGATTTTATGTGGAACGGAAATACTGAACCT
>JALNWR010000039.1 GCA_023230795.1 Candidatus Cloacimonadota bacterium | reverse complement strand
TCAATGGAAAGATAATCATTGCCGATATAGCGAATTCTGCGACGAATATAGCCTTCTTTCCCATCCCAGAGCAAAGGGTCCGGCGACAGTTCGAGGTCATCCTTCTTTTCCTCTTCCGACATATCAACAGCAATTAAAAAGTCTTCCTCTTTTTCTCCATCGCTTTTTGCGGCAACCTCCAGCCGGTAAAAACCCCTTCTTCGCGGAAAAATAATCCCCTCCGTTTCCAGCACCGGAGCAAGCTTTTGGTCTTCCAGCGCCAGCCAGAGAGTGCGGATGCCTCGTTTGAGCACAGAAGTAAAGGCTTCATCAAAGGTAAAACCTGCTTCTTTCAGTCTTTTGCCGGCTTCTTTAGCTTCGATGACTCCTTGCGGGGAAAGGTCCACATCGGTCCATCCGGTAAAGAGATTGGCTTTGTTCCATTCACTTTCACCGTGTCTGATCAATACTATTTTATACATTACTATCTCCTTTTCATGTTTATTTTCCTACAAAGCTAGTTATTTACAGTGCTTCGAAGTTTTGTCCTTATATGTTAATAGCCCTTTCTGCGCTTCTATATGCCGCGCCAGGATGTAAAAAAGATCAGAGAGGCGATTCACGTATTTCTGCAGATGAGGGGATACTTCTGCGGTTTGAGCAAGGGCGGTCAATCTGCGTTCAGCCCGGCGTGCCACAGTTCTGCAGATGTCCAATCTGGCGCTGGCGAGGCAGGCTCCCGGGATCACAAAGCCTTTCAGATTCAGCTTTTCTTCATAGTGGTGAATACTGCTGGTGATCTCATTCACTTCGCTCTCACACAGAGGCTTGGGATACGAGCCATCAGGTGTGGCCAGTTCTCCCATCACTCGATACAGGCGGTTTTGGATTTCGATAAGCAGCTTGCTCACGTCCTGATACTCGCTTACATGGTGTTTGGCTTCGCCGATGAAGGCATCCAGCTCATCCAAAGTGCCGTAGGCTTCCACGCGCAAGTCGCTTTTTGATATTCTTTCCCCAGTGTATAGCGAAGTCTGGCCTTTGTCCCCGCCTTTTGTAGTGATGCTCAAGGGCTTTACCTCATTGCGATCACAGAGATTTCTACCAATCCATCTTTGGGCAGGCGTGCTACCTGTATGGCTTCTCTGGCAGGATAGGGAGCGCTGAATTGGCGAGCATAAATCTCGTTTAACTGGCCAAAATCGTTCATATCTTTGAGGAAGACACTGGCTTTTACCACATTGGACATATCCATGTCTGCGGCTTTCAGGATGGCTTTGATATACTGAAAAACCAGCCTGGCTTGGGCTTCGAAGCCTTCGGCCATGTTTCCGGTTTTGGGGTCTATACCCAGCTGTCCGCTGATAAAGAGGGTATCGTTCATGAGGGCTGCCTGGGAATAAGGGCCTATGGCAGCAGGAGCGCTTTGGGTCGTAATAGATTTCATTATATTCTCCTTTATTCTTTGTTTAAAGATTTGCGAGCTAAGAGTATGGCATCTATGATGCCGTCTAACTTGATGTAATCCTGATGTTCTTTGATCAGGTCACGCATGAGCAATTTGCCTTCACGCACATTCTCATCCCGGATCACCAGCATCAGTTCACACTGCGCTTTTTGAGCGAGGGCTATATCATCTGTGATGCTGTGTTTATCCGTGCTCAGTACTGTTTTTATGTTGTTATCGTGCAATTCCTGGGCAATCTGCAGGAGCATCATGTCCAAGTCTTCACTCTGGGTAGATATAAAAACGCTGAAGTCTTTGTCCGGGGACATAAATAGTCCGCGTCGCTCCATGGTCTCAAAGATGCTGTCTATATTCAGATAGAATCCCACGGCAGGGATGTTTTTTCCTGTAATCATCCGTGACAGATAATCGTAGCGTCCTCCGCCTCCGATCACCTGTTCCTGTCCGTTTACTTTGATTACAAAGTCAAATACGGTTTCGTTGTAATAGGCAAAATTCTTGAAAAGCTTTGGGTTTACAATGTATTGGGCCAGATTAGCCTGAATCTTTTTTACTTTGGAAAAGTTTCGGCGGCAAGATTGACATAGGTAATCCAAGACCATAGGTCCTTCCTGATATACGGCTTTGCATTTGGAGTTTGTGCAACCTGTATCTGCAAAAGGATTGGTAGAAAGCTTACGAAAGCAGTCGGCACAAAGCTCGCTCTCATGCTCCTTCAAAAAAGAGTGCAGGTCTTCAAAAAAATGCGGGCGGCAATCCTGGCAGCCAAAGCTATTCAGCTGAAGCTTTACATCCCTGAGTCCCAGTTGCTGACAGATCTTTACTCCCAGAGAGATAACCTCATTTTCGGAGACTACAGCAGCACTACCCAGCAGCTCCACACCCAATTGATGAAATTCGGAAGGGAGACTCTCTTTCCCTTTGCGAAACATCGGCCCTATATAGTAAAAGCGGTGCACATCACTATCCTTAACAATCTGAGCGGTGTAGTGCAATACGCTGATAGTTCCTTCCGGACGTAAAGTAAGCAAACTGAGATTGCCATCAGACGGGGAAAGACTGACAATGCCTTCGGTAGCCTGAGTAGCCTCATCCTCATGCATCAGGGCTGTGATGCCTTCCACGATCTCGGTATAATCCTGCAATACCGAAAGACGAATCTCCTGATAATCATGTAACGATAGTACCTGAGCCATTTTCTGCTCTAATAGCTTCCATTTCCATACCTTATCCGGCTTGAACTGATGGATGCCGATAACGCGATTCACTATCTCATACTCCCTGTCTGTTTTTACTTACATAAGTAAATATAACTGCATTTCTGTCAAGTGCCATTAGACTTTTTTTTGCATTCCCCTGTTTTTGAGGGCGATAAATCAGGCTGGATGATGTTTGCTATCTGAACTCAGATGAATGGATTTCTTAGGGCAGGAAACAAGAGCAAGATGAAGTCCAAACACCTAAGTAATTTGTAGTAAATGTGTAATATCGGAGGGCGTTTGGACTCCAAAAATCAGTACTGCTGCTTTTGCTTTCAATTTGATTTTAAGTCGTTTTTAACTCGAGATAACTCGAGGGCTCGAGTGGACTCGAGTTAAAACCGAATCAACAGCAAGTCCAAAGTTAAGGTGCGAAAGCTGCACAAACAAGGGTTTATCCCCAAAATCATCTACAAACGGCAGCGGAAATTAATCCAGGAAAACCAGCAGTAATTTCAAAAAACCAACAAAATTCAATAAATGCAAATAATCTGTATTGATCCGCTAAACCCTTGCTGCATCATGGTTTTAGGCAGATTGTTTTGTTTCAAAAAAGAGAATACAATAGGAATGAAAGCAAATAGTGCTTGACGAATATCGATAGAATTTCACATTTGCAATTTATTGAGTCTATTTCTTCATTCAAGGATAAAGGAATCGTGCTAAATAAAGGAGTACAGATGAAGCGTAGAGTATTTTTTCTTGTACTAATTATACTCATTATAAGTTCTCTTTTTGCCGAAAGAATCAGTCTCGGCAGCAAGGATAATCCTGTGCAGGCTTTGCAAAGTTCAGAGCAGAAAAGCAAGGCTAAGGAAACTCTGTCGAATATAAATATCAATGCCAGAACTGGAGTATATGAAAAATATACGGATATCTTGCTGTCGGGGGGAGAAAAGCAAAGTACTTCTGTCACTATAGGGAGTGGGACAAGCTCTAACAACTGGAACCGGTATCCCTGTCCCTATGGTAATCGGCGCAGGAATGCGCGGCACCAGTATCTGGTAACTGCTGATGAATTGAATAATGCTGGCGGCGGTGCTGGAGATATTACTTCCATTGCCTTTAACATTAGGGCACTAAATGGCGTGGTTGACAGACTCATGATCATCAAATTGGGCCATACCACACAGTCTGTGCTTACAACCACTTTTGTAACCGGTCTCACCCAAGTTTTAAGCACGAATTCCTATTCTCCAGCCTTGGGCTGGAATACCCACACGTTTGATACAGCTTTTGTTTGGAATGGTGCCGACAACCTGGTGGTGGAAGTGTTCTATGGCGACATTACTCAAGAATCCTCCCGTAACCCCAGTGTCTATTACAGCAATGCAAGCAATCAGGCTCTGCACTATAGCGATAATAGCATTAATGCCAATTCAGTGACCAGCGGAACCCTGTCTGCAAACCGCGCCAATATGCGGTTCGACATGGCGGCATTTATTGATAATACTCCCCCTAATCCGGCCACGATAGTAAGTCCTGCTGATGGATCGCCAGATATAGTGCCAGGCGTTACTCTGAATTGGGGCAGCGGTGGCGGAACTCCCACCGGTTTTAAGCTGTATCTGGGTACCGATAACCCCGCAAACTTACAAACCGTAAGTTATGAAGATCTGGGAGACGTCAACAGCTATACTCCGGATCCTGCATTGGAATATAACACCACCTATTACTGGCAGGTAGTGCCCTATAATAGCAATGGTGATGCTACGAACTGTCCGGTCTGGCGCTTTAGCACCACTTATGCCATCACCCAGTTCCCTTGGACCGATGGCTTTGAATCCTATGATGATTTCACATTGGAATTCTCACCCTGGACCCAGTATGATGGCGATGGTAGTGGCACCTATTCCATTCAGGATTACACATTCGATAACCAAAACTATACTGGAAGTTACATCATTATGAATCCCAGTGCTGTAAATCCTGTTCTGAATGCGCCGGCTCACGGAGGCGACAAGTATGCCGCTTGCTTTGCTGCGACGACTGCACCTAACGATGACTGGTTGATCACAGCTCCGATCGAGGCAGTCAGCGGCCTGATGCTTAGCTTCTGGGCAAAATCACATAATAACACCTACGGGCTTGAACGCTTCAACGTCTTGGTATCAACTACCACTACAGATCCCAGTGCTTTCACCAAGATAAGCGGTGCGAGTTATATTGAGGTTCCCACCGATTGGACGAAGTATAGCTATGCCTTAGACTATCCTGGACAGACCATTTATGTGGCGATCCAATGCGTAAGTAATGATGTGTTTTTCCTCATGGTTGATGATGTGGTATTAGAGATTTCTAACGCTCCTCTGATAAGCGTCTCACCTGCCTCAATCTCCGAGGCCGTAAACAGTGGCGACAGCATCTTTCGTGAGATCACAATCAGCAATACTGGCTATGCGGGGTTGACCTGGAGCAGCTCAGGCGCGTCTGCAGGTTGGGCCAGGCTCAGTCCCAGTTCCGGAAGCATTGCTGCCGGTGAAAGTGCCGTTATCACAGTAATAATGGATTCTGATGGCCTGGCAGATGGCATATATCATAGTAGTCTGACTATCGCTTCCAACGCAGCAAATGATCCAGAACTTTCTGTCCCGCTGAGTTTAACGGTGGAAACTCCGGTGATTAGCTATCCGGTGCAGCCGCGCTTTGTGGCAGAATGGGAACCGGCCCAGGGCGCAATCGTTCGCTACCCTTTCGGCCAGCCCTACAGCCTCTTGGCAGACCTCTCCAATGACGCTCTGCTCTATGTGATAGTCAGCTCCACAGACCAATCTGCTGCCAATAGCAATATGCAGTCCAATGGCGTGAATATGGCCAATGTGCGCTATATCAATGCTGCTTCGGATTCATATTGGATACGGGATTATGCTCCCTTGACTATCTTTGATGCGAATCACAATATGCATCTAGTGGATTTTGAATATAACCGCCCTCGTAACAATGACAACGCTATCCCTTCTGTACTTGCCGATTATTTTGATATAGACCTTTATGATCTGGATATGATTCACACCGGCGGAAACATTATGACCGACGGCATGGGTAAGGCTATGAGCACGGAATTGGTACTTTCCGAAAACAGCGCCCTCAGTCAGGCTCAGATCAACCTGCGCTTCAGTAACTACCTGGGCATATCTGAGTATCAGATCTATACCGACCCTCACAATACCTATATCAATCATATCGATTGCTGGGCAAAACTGCTTGATGTGGATAAAGTGCTGATTCACAGAGTTCCTCCCAGCCATGCACAATACGCAGCAACAGAAGAATCGGTTAGTCAGTGGCAGAGCAAGACCAGCTCATACGGAACTCCTTACCAAATCTTCCGGGTGGATACTCCAAATGATGAACCTTATGTCAATTCCTTCATCATGAACGGTAAAATCTATGTGCCGCAGATGGGCACTGCTAACGATGCTGCCGCTTTGGCCGTGTATGAAAGCGCCATGCCGGGCTTTGAAATAAGCGGATACACTTATAGCAATTACGAATCTACAGATGCACTGCATTGCCGGGTAAGCACTATTTTTGACGATCAGATGATCGCTATCCGGCACATTCCCCCTGCAAGCCTTACCGCCTATACAGACTACTGTTTCAGTGTAAAGATCGATCACCAAAATGCCTTGGATCCCAATGGCACCTTTATCTTTTGGAGCACATCCCCCAGCGGTCCCTGGCAGCAGATAGCTCTTTCCGATGACGGTTTGGGCTCTTGGAATGCAAGTCTCAACGTGCCCGATTCCGAACAGCTATATTATTATTTTCAGGCTGAAGACAGCAGTGGCAGAACCGCCAAGCTGCCGCTCTGTGCCGATCTTGATCCTTTCAGCATTGATATTACTTATGATTATCACGACGGTGTGCCTGCCCAGGTTGCTGGAGGCAATATCATCCAGATCACAGAAGGCAACGGGATAATTCAGCCCGGTGATCTTACGCCCGTACCGAACCCAAGTTTCGTTGTCAGCTTTGAGCAAAGAATCAAGCTCACCGGCAATGGTCCCTGGAGTATCACGGTTACCTCACCGGATAAATGGGTAGTGTGTTTGATCGATGGAGACTGGCAGGTGGCAGAGCTGCCAGATGGCGGCGGGGAAGCAAGTTTCTCTATTCCCGCCAGTCAGGCCAAAAGCAATAGCATCGAGCTGAAAACAGGTAACAGCGACGAACCTCCCACCCTGCCGGTGGAGCTCTCTTCCTTCACGGTTGCTATGCAGTCTCAGGCAGCTATCTTGACCTGGGTTAGTCAATCCGAGACTAATATGATCGGTTACCAGATCTTGCGCAATACCAAAAACGAACTAAATTCAGCTCAGGTAATCAGCGCTATGATTCCTGCTACAAACAGTTCACAGATGAAGGTCTATTTGTTTCGGGATCAGAATCTGCCCGGCCCAGGGGATTACTACTATTGGTTGCAGGCCTCTGATCTGGATGGTTCCTGTAGCTATTACGGGCCTGTCACCCTGCATTATGAAGCAGGAGATTTTGCGCCGGATATACCCTTGATCACCCATATTCAGAGCATATATCCCAATCCCTTCAATCCCACTGCCACGATAAGCTATGCGCTGTCCGAGCCGCAGGAGGTCAGCTTTGATATCTTTAACCAGCGGGGTCAGATTGTCCGCAGATATCAGATGGGCCATCAGAATAGCGGACGCTACAAATTGATCTGGGACAGCAAGGATGATAGAGGACATAAGCTGGGCTCAGGAGTCTATTTCATCCGTATGCAAGCTGGGAAGGATAGCTTTGTCAGGAAGGCTGTGTTGATGAAATAGTGTCATATGACTATGAGTTAAGCGTTATGCGGCCGTGTGCCCATAATGTCTTTGCCGTCCACTAATTTACACGAATAAGGGGTTTTTGGGTTCACGCAGATACATTCTCCATTCTCCAAATAATTCTTGACGAATATAGACGGGTTTTCATCAATGCAAAAGCTGGTGTATTGTCTCCAGCTTTGCTTGTTAACAGATGAGATTCACATAGGAGTATATATGAAACGGATGTTAATTTTACTCGCACTGATAATTACGATCAGTACCCTTTTTGCAGAGCGATTCAGCCTCGGCAGCGAGGGTAATTCTCTGCAGGTTTTGCAGAGTTCAGCGCTTGAAACTGTCCTGCAATATCAGATTCAGCATTTTGATACCAAAGAAGTGCAGATCCAGGGAAGTTCCTGGCATCATATCAACCTTCCCGGAGAAGGCATCACCCAGGATAAGGGCCTGCCTCAATTGCCGATATTTAACCGTAGCATCAGCATAGACGGCATGGCCAGGATGAAGCAGGAGATCTATGATGTGGAATACACCGACATCAAGCTGCCGATAGCGCCTTCCAAAGGTGTGATCACCCGCGATATCGATCCTGCGACTGTGCCCTATGAGTTTGATCCTGTCTATCAGAGCAGCAGATTTTATCCTGAAATGATCGCTACTTTAAGCGAGCCTTATATACTTCGGGATATCCGTGGTATCACCATCAAAACCATTCCTTTTGCCTATAGACCCAGCACTGGAACGCTGCGAGTCTATACTTCTTACAAAGTCCGCGTTTACGCCGATGGCATCGACACTCTGAATACCATGACGCAAAGCCGGGACAGCGTATCACGTGCTTTTGCTCCGCTGTATGAAAACCACTTTGTGAACTGGGAAAATCACCGTTATACTCCGGTGGATGATAGTTACGGCAAGCTCCTGGTGATCTGCCATACGAACTTTATGAGCACCATCCTGCCCTGGGTGAATTGGAAGAAGCAAAAGGGTATCGAGACCGAGCTCGTGCAGTGGTCGTCTATTGGAACTACCGCCTCTCAGCTTCAGAGCTATATCCAGAATTACTATAATAACGATAACGATCTCACCTATGTGCAAATAGTGGGGGATGCACCGCAGATTCCTACTCTCTCTTTTTCCGGAGGTGGCAGCGATCCCTCCTTCTCTCTGGTGGCTGGCAATGATAACTATCCGGATATCTTTATAGGACGCTTTTCGGCTGAAACTGTAGATCAATTGAATGTCCAGCTGAATCGCAGTATCGCCTATGAGAGGGATCTGAATACATCGGCTACCTGGCTTTCCCGCGCCATGGGCATCGCCTCTGACGAAGGTGGGCCTCAAGGCGATAACGGGGAAACAGACATTCAGCACTTGAACGTGATCCGCACCAAGCTGTTAAACTACGGCTACAGCACAGTAGATCAGGTTTACGATCCCGGCGCATCGGCTTCTACGGTGAGCGCCAATGTAAATTCCGGGCGCGGATATATCAACTATATCGGGCATGGGTCAAATACTTCATGGATTACCTCTGGCTTCAATGTGAGCAACGCTATGGCTCTTACAAATGGCAATAAAGCCCCCTTCATAGTAGATGTGGCTTGTATAAACGGTAATTTCGTATCCATGACCTGCTTTGCCGAAGGCTGGATGCGCAGCAGCAATGGCGGAGCTATCAGCATCTATGCCAGCACCATCAATCAAAGCTGGGCTACACCCATGCGGGCTCAGGATGAGATCGCCGATCTCTGGGTGGCAGAAAGCAAAAACACAGTAGGCGGCCTTTATTACAACGGCTCTTGCAAGATGATGGACTTCTATGGTAGCGATGGCGTAAAGATGTTTAAGACCTGGCATATCTTCGGTGATGCATCTCTGATGGTGCGCAGCAAAACCCCTGTAGCCATGAACCCGAATCATCCTGCTCAGATCGTCACTGGCAGCCCTGCGCTCAGCATCAGCAACGCCGCTCCCAATGCTTTGGTTTCTCTTACTTACAACAACCAGATTTATGCCCGGGGCTATGCCAATAGCAGCGGTAGCCTTAGCCTTCCCCTCAGCGGCCTTCCCGCTCAGCCCTGTGATCTCACCCTCACGATAACTGCCCACAACCGCGTAAGCTACGTGGCTACAGTGGAGCAAATCCCTGCCAGCGGACCCTTTGTGAGTGTGGAAAACCTGGAGTATGCAGATGGCAACAATCAAGCTGCGGAATATGGCGAAAATGCTACCTTCAACGTCAGCTTTAAAAACGCAGGCACTGCAGTAGCGACCAATGTGAACGCTACTCTTTCTTCAAGCACTGCCGGCATCACCATCACCGATGCCAGCGAAGCTTTGGGAAACCTGGCTGCCGGTGCCAGCATCATTCGCAATAATGCCTTTGCTTTCGCTATCGGGAATAGTTTCGCAGATGGCAGCCTGGCAGAATTCAACATCCTGATGCAAAGCGGCAGCGAGAGCTGGAACCATGCTTTCACTATAGAGATAGCTGCCCCTGTACTAAACATCGGCGATTTCACTATATCTGATCCCGGCGGAAACAACAACGGCAAGCTGGACCCCGGTGAAACGGTGACTCTTTCCATCCCCATCCTGAATGATGGCGGAGCAGTAAGCCCGGCAGGACGCGCCAGCCTTAGCTCCTTTACCAACGGAATTACCATCATAAATTCCAACGCAAACTTCCCTGCTATATCGGCAGGAGGAAGCCAAACCGCCATCTTTACTGTAAGCGCAGCAGCATCTATGGCGCAGGGAACTATGGCGACCTTTAATGTCAACACCAGCGCCGGAGCATATAGCAGTTCGGGCAATATCACGCTGGAAGTAGGGGCGCCGGAGACAATCACTATAGGTAGCGGTACATCCACGCAGACCTATCCGCTTTATCGCTATTACAACTACTCCAGCCATGAAGCGCTCTATCTGGCCAGTGAAATTGGCACGGGGGGATCCATCAAATCCCTGGGCTATTACAAGGCTTCAGGGTCTGATACGAACCCCATCCAGAACACTGCTATTTATATGAAACACAGCACTGCCAGCAGTCTCAGCAGCGGAACTTATAGCACATCCGGATACACTTTGGTGTTTAGCGGATCATTCCCAAATACCGCAAGCAGTGGCTGGATGGAAGTAGAGCTGGATACCAGATTTGACTACGATGGAATCTCCAACCTCTCTATCTTGGTAGTCAAGGGCAATCAAAGCTGGACATCTTCTTATCCCAGATGGACATATAGTGCGTCCGGCAGTACCCGGGCCAGGCAAAACCACAGTGATTATTCTCAACCCACATCTCTTACCGCATCATCTAATCTACCCAATCTGAGATTGCAGATAATCCAAAATGAACCTGCAGAAGATCCCTTGATAGCAGCATCCCCCGCCTCAATCTCCGAATCAGTAAACAGCGGCAACAGCGTATCCCGCGAGATCACTATCAGCAATACCGGTACGGCTGATTTGAACTGGAGTATCCCCAGCCGGGACGTTAGCGGCTCTACCCTTACATGTGACGCTACTTCGTTTAGCGCCGGCTCTAGCGCTACCTGGAGCTTTACTGTATCTAACGGCAGTACAGATGCAGAGTGGATCAAAGATATTCAGATCACTTTCCCGCCTGCGGTTACCGTAAATAGCGTCAGCGATTTTACCGGAGGCTCAGATTCTATGCCTGCCAGCCCGCAAAGCGGTAACGGTATTACCATCAACTGGCATTATGAAGACTCATCCGGCTATAGCGGTATCCATGGCGGGGAAACTGCCACCGCTACCGTAAATGTAAGCATCGCCGCATCCGCTGCAGGAAATCTGAACCTGCCCTGGATTATCACCGGGGATGACTATGGTAGTGCTCCTCATTCAGTATCCGGATCAATAAATCTAAGCGGAACCGGCTCTGTTACCATGGCAGACTGGGTAAGCCTTAGCTCCTATTCAGGAAGCATAGCTGCGGGTGCAAGCGCCATTATCACAGTGACCATGGATTCTGAAGGTCTGGCGGATGGCAGCTATAACAGCGGCATTACTATCTCTTCCAATGCAAGCAACAACCCAGCGCTTTCCATCCCGCTGAGCCTCACGGTGGAAACTCCGATGAATCCATATCCTGTGCAGCCGCGTTTAGTGGCAGAGTGGGAGCCAGCTCAGGGCGCTATCGTGCGCTATCCTTTCGGTCAACCCTATAGCCTGCTGGCAGACCTTTCCGAAGATGCCCTGCTCTATGTGATCGTCTCTTCTGCTAATCAATCTGCCGCCAATAGCAATATGCAATCCAATGGCGTGAATATGGCCAATATCCGCTATATCAACGCCGCTTCGGATTCCTACTGGGTGCGGGATTATGGCCCCTGGGCTATCTTTGATGCAGAGCGCAATATGCATCTGGTGGATTTCGTTTACAACCGCCCGCGTCCGAATGACAACCTGATTCCATCTGTATTTGCCGGTTATCTGGATACTGATCTTTATGACCTGGATATGAACCACACCGGTGGCAATCTGATGGCAGACGGCATGGGCAAGGCGATGAGCACAGAGCTGGTTCTTTCTGAAAACAGCAGCCTTACCGAAAGCCAGATCAACCAGCGTTTCAGCGACGTTTTGGGCATCACGGAATACCAGATTTATACAGACCCTACTAATACCTACATCGATCATATCGATTGCTGGGCAAAGCTGCTTGATGTGGATAAGGTGCTCATACGCAGAGTGCCTCCCAGCCATGCCCAATACAGCGCCATCGAACAGTCCGTGGCCCAATGGCAGGCTAAAAGCAGTTCCTATGGCACTCCCTACCGCATCTTCCGGGTAGATACGCCGAATAATGAGCCTTACTCAAATTCCTTCATCATGAATGGCAATATCTATGTGCCGCAGATGAGTACCAGCAATGATGCGGCGGCATTGGCGGTGTACAGGACGGCGATGCCGGGATACACTGTGAGAGGATATACCCACAGCAGTTATCAATCCACGGACGCGCTGCACTGCCGGGTGAATACTGTCTTTGACGATCAGATGATTGCAGTGCGGCACACGCCGCTCAATGATCTTACGGCCTATCAAGAGTATAGTTTCACCGTTCAGATAGATCATAGCAATGCTCTGGATTCTGAAGCCAGCTTCATCGCCTGGAGCACCTCCTCCAGCGGCCCCTGGCAGCAAAGCAGCTTAAGCCATGAGGGCGCAAATAGTTATAGCACAAGCATCACCAGCGGAGCATATCTGCAAAGCATCTATTACTGGATTCAGGCTTCCGATATCACTGGCCGGGTCACAACCCTGCCGCTCTGCGGGGGGCTTGATCCCTTCGTAGCCCAGGTGAGCAGCCCGAATCCCGATCTGCCAAATTGGATTCCACAGAGCTATCCCAATCCTGCTGCCACCATCCATGCACAGATCAGCTTCTTTGGCAATCCCGCCCAGGAAAACGATCTTGTAGGCGCTTTTGTGAATGGCGAATGCCGGGGCACAGGCCTTGTTTTTAATGACCGTAATTCCTTTGTGAGCATGCAAGTGCATCTTGCCCAAAGTGGTGAAACGGTGAAGTTCAAGATCTATAGCCGGGCCGATGATCAAGGCTATGATGCCGACCTGATGCTGAATCCAGACTTTGGTGAGGTCATCGGCAGCGATCTGCCCATTGAGCTGATCTTCAGCCTGAATAAACCTACAGTCAGCATCAGTCAAAGCGGCTCCCATCTGCTGTTGAGCTGGCCGGCAGTATCCAATGCAGAGTTCTACCGCATCCTTGCAGCAGACAGCCCGGATGGCGTCTTCAGTCTGTTTTTACAAAGCGCTGCCACCTCGCTGCAGATCAATCCCGATGCAGCCAGACGTTTCTACAAAGTAGTTGCGGTGAAGGGCGAGGAAAGATTAAAGCATAAGCCAACAGATTAGAAATTGGCTTTAGACAGCTATGAAATGGGGCGGAAGTGATTCCGCCCCATAATTATACATTCTACATTTAACTCTCAATTCTCAATTTATCAAGTGTATTGCAACCTATACAGATCATAATACAAGCCCTTTTTATCCAGCAGTTCAAAGTGCGAGCCTTCTTCCACTATCCTGCCTTTGTGCAAGACTATGATGCGATCCACATGCTGGATGGTAGAGAGCCGGTGGGCGATGATAATTGAGGTGCGCTTTTGGATGATCTTTTCCAGAGCGTCCTGGATCAAAATCTCGGTCTCGGTATCGATATTGCTGGTGGCTTCATCCAGGATAAAGATGGAAGGATTGTAGGCCAGGACTCTGGCGAAGGCGATCAATTGCCGCTGTCCGGTGGAAAGTGTGGCGCCGCGTTCCATCACAGCTTCGTCATATTTATTAGGAAGCTGTTGGATAAACTTATCGGCATTTACATACTCTGCCATCTGTTTGATTTCTTCCTTGCTGAGCTGAGTATTATTCAGGGCTATGTTTTCGCTGATATCACCGCTAAAGATGAAGACATCTTGCTGCACTATGCCCACATTTGCCCGCAGATCGCTGAGGGCATAGCTGTGCAAATCCTTGCCGTCGATCAGAATACGTCCTTTTTGATAGGGATACATGCCTAAGATCAGGTTTACGATGGAGGTTTTGCCGCTGCCGGTGTGTCCTACGAGGGCGACCTTTTCTCCTGGGCGGATGCGGAAGCTGATATCTTTTAGCACCCATTCTTCATTGTTATAGGCCAGCCAGAGGTTTTCAAATTCGATCTCGCCGATGAACTTCTTTCCGTTGATAAGCTCGGTGCGATAGTCCTCCGGTTCATGATCCATGAGGTCAAAGATACGTTCGGCTCCGGCCAGAGCGGCTTGCAATACGTTGAATTTCTCACTGAAGTCATTGATGGGTTGGAAGAGCTTGCGGATGTATTGGGTAAAGGCCATCAGCAGACCTATGGTGATCACGTTTCTTAGAATCTGACCACCGCCATACCAGATGATTACAGCCACGGCAATCTGCGAAGAGACGTGGATGATGGGTCTGAAAAAGGCAAAGAGTCTGAGCTGCTTCATCGATATCTGGAAATAGTTGTGGTTGATCTCGCTAAATTCATCGCGCTTGTGAGAGTATTGGTTAAAGAGCTGAATGATCTTCTGACCCGCTATATGTTCTGCCAGAGTGGCATTAAGCTGAGCCAGATATTTGCGCACCTGGCGGTAGATCACCCGGGTCTTCTTTCTGAATACGGCTATTACCCAGACCAGGAAGGGTAAGATGGCCATGCTTATCAGGGCCAATTGCCAGTTCAAGATCAGCATCAGCACTATGATGGCGATTACCAAGATCACATCCTGTATGATGGTAATCACTCCGCTGGCAAGCATTTCGTCTATAGTGCGTATGTCGTTGGTTACCCTGGTTACCAGCCGTCCCACGGGGTTTTTATCAAAATACTGAGTGGGCATCTTTTGCAGATGGGCAAAAACATCGTGCCTGAGGTCATTCATGGCTCTTTGAGAAAACACTGTGGTCATCACCGCTTGGGTATAACCGGCTATAAATCTTATCAAAATGATCAGCAGGTATATGCCGGCCAGATAGAGCAGCGCCCGGGAAGAATCCCTGCGCACCTCCAGGCGTTCTTTTTTAGGCAATTCCAGCATCTGCTTCCGTGCCACGGCAATCTTATCCTTGCCTATATAAAAATATCCGGCCAGGTCTGAGATGCCATCTTCCGGATTCTCGTCCAGGATCAAATGCTGAGCCAAAATCTCCCGATTTTTGGGGTTATCATTTACCAAAAATACCGTATTTGAGCTGATGATGCCTTCTTCTTCAAGGCTGCTCAGCTCCAGCTTGTCCATCTTATTGCGGTCTCTGGAAGAGATCACCACAAAATGGATGCTATCATGGGCAAATTCCGTGAGCTTCAGATAATCGTAACGCTGCATGAATTCCTGATAGCGGGCTTCATCCACAAAGACGGCGATTGATTTGTCCGAAACGATGTGATCGTCTATGGCAGAACGCTCTATCAAGGGCAGAATCAGTTCTGAGGCGGTCACAAACATCAGCACCAGAAAAGAGATAATCACCAGATGCAGATATGGCTTCAAATAGTGAGCCATCCTGGAATAAATCCGATGGTCGTATATTCTGGTTTTCAGATCATCAGAGCTAAAGCCTCCACCACGTCCACCGTGCATCATAATCCTGCCTCCTCATCTTCGAGGCGGGCCCGTATTCTCTGTTTCTCATACAGAGAGCGGTAGATGCCGCCGGCCCGGATCAGAGAGTCATGATTGCCGCGTTCTTTGATCACGCCATCGGTGAGCACGAGTATCTTTTCTGCATGCTGGATAGAAGAGATACGGTGGGCAATGATGATGGTAGTCTTTTCCTTGCGGTCTTTGATCAGACGCTCCAAAATCTGGCTCTCGGTCTTGGTATCCACGGCAGATAAGGCGTCATCCAAAATCAAAATCTGGGGGTTCGTCAAAAGAGCACGGGCTATAGTCACACGCTGTTTCTGTCCGCCGGAGAGTGTAACGCCACGTTCACCCACCTCGGTATCAAATTTATGGACAAATTCATTGATCTCTTG
>JALNWR010000038.1 GCA_023230795.1 Candidatus Cloacimonadota bacterium | reverse complement strand
CCAACTGCTCTTTCCAAAGCCTGTCCAAACGCCTCGCTAATTTGCAGTAATAGTGTCAGCAAACAGTCCAAAAACGTCCAAATAGGCGCTTGGACATTTCCAAAGCCAGTCCATCGTAACTCGCCACCAATCAAAGCCTTATCCCCACTTTCCCCTTGTGTCACAACTTGCAGCTTTGGGTGTCAGTTTATAGCTGCACACATTAGTCTGCCCTGTGACACATCGTAGATTTGTCCCTTTGCCATACATTTGATTTTAACTTGTTTTTAACTCGAGCTGACTCGAATCCTCGAGTGGACTCGAGTCTAAAGCGAGTTAGCTGCAAGTCCAAAACACGGGCGCGGCGTCTGGCTGCTACAGGCTTTGGAGATGATTTGGGTTGGCATGAGCAGTCTTGATAAACCATCTGCCCTGGGGAATGCCAGTTTCTTTTCTGGCATTCCCCCAAAATGTCGAGTCATTCTTTTGATAATAAACTTAATGATAATATCTTAGCTATCATCTATGCCTATGTATTTCAGTTTATACTTTTGGCAGTTGAGATTCATGATTCCAGCATTAATATCCTCCAATCCGAGTCCCATAGGGACGCCATTTTAGATAGTAACCTACAGCTACACAAGGTTATAGAGTCCTGTAGTGACGCCATTTCAGATAGCAAACACCGACCAGTCCATAATCAGACTCTCGTAAAATGGAGGAATGCCAGTTTCTTTTTGCTTGACAGCTACTTTCTTTTCATAAGGCTTGCCCTCAGAAACAAATTCACTTCGTGTATAATTTGTAATCCCTTGAATTTGTTTGAAAAAGGAGTAATTGTGATCGATGAAAAACTGATCCCTTATTTGATTGATGCCATCAAAGAATTTTGGACTTATCCAGCTTTTACGGATTATCCCGGCGAAGCCTTAAGTTATGCTGATGTAGGTCGCAGAGTGATGTGGATGCACCGTCTGTTTGAAAAGGCTGGCTTAAAAAAAGGCAGCAAGATAGCCTTGGTGGGCAAGAATTCCAGCAATTGGGCTCTCACCTGGATTTCGGCTATCACCTATGGAGCCATTATCGTTCCTATCTTGCCGAATTTTTCCCCCGAAGACACACAGCACATCATCAATCATTCCGATGCAGAATTACTTTTTATTTCCAAAGATAGATATGACAGAATCGATACGGATGCCTTGCGCAGAGTGCGGTATATCTTCGCTTTGGACAATTTCCGGATGCTCCAAAATGGCAAAAAGGAGATTGTGGAATTGATTACACCTTTTGAAGATGATTCCGAGATGCAAGCCCTTACCAAGGAGCAGATTCTGGCCAGCGATGTGTGTGATAATGAAGATATCGGGGCCATGATCTACACCAGTGGAACCACCGGATTTTCCAAAGGTGTGATGCTGCCTCATCGCAGTCTGCTGGCCAATCTCATCGTTGCCCGGGAAAATTTACTGTTCAAAGTGGGCTCAAAGGTCCTGGCATTTTTGCCTTTGGCGCATGCTTATGCCGGCAGTTTCGACCTCTTATATCCCTTTACCAGAGGAAATCACATTAATTTCATGGATAAAATCCCGGCTCCCAGATTGCTGCTGGCAGCCATGAATGACCTGAAGCCGGAGATAGTTCTGACGGTGCCACTTTTGATCGAAAAGATCTATAAAAAGCAATTGCAAGCTACTATAGAGACTACCAAAATGAAAACCATGCTGAAGATTCCGCTTCTTAATAAGCTGATCTACAAGAAGATTCACGATAAACTTATGGTAGCTTTTGGTGGCAATATCCGGGAATTGATCACCGGAGGTGCGCCTATGAATGCGGAAGTGGAACAGTTTATGAAAAAGATCAAATTCCCCTTTACCATCGGATATGGGATGACCGAATGCGGGCCCCTTATTTCTTATGCAAATTGGCAGGATCACCGCTTTGAATCCAGCGGGAAAAAGGTAAAGTTTCTGGATATTCGGATCAATTCTCCCGAGCCGGATAAAATCCCCGGAGAAATCATTATCAAAGGGGAGCAGGTCTTTAAAGGATATTACAAATCTGAAGAGGCTACCCAGCAGGTGCTGCGCGATGGGGAGCTCTATACCGGAGATATCGGCACTATGGATTCCGACGGCTTTGTCTTCATCCGCGGACGTAGTAAAAACGTGATCGTGGGAACCAGCGGAGAGAACGTCTATCCGGAATTGGTGGAGCAAAAGCTAAACAACATGCCTTATGTGGGCGAATCTTTGATCCTGGAGCGCCAAAACCAGATTCATGCCTTGGTCTATCCCGATTTGGATGCTATGGATCTAGATAATATTCCTCAAAGTAAGATACCCGAGATCATGGAAGAAAATCGGGTGGAATTAAATAAGGTATTGGCAGATTTTTCGCGCATTATCAAGATTCACTTAGTAAGCGAACCCTTTCAAAAAACTCCTACGCAGAAGATCAAAAGATATCTGTATAGCTGAGAAATTATCAAAAGTGAATAAAGAAGCGCAAAGCAGATACTTTGCCGTAGTCTCCGGAAGCCTAGAAAAGCACGCCAGGGCAGAGCTGGAAAGCTTTGGGGCTACAGTGCATATAGAGCTTCCCCGCGGGCTGGTCTTTTCAGCCTCCACAAAGCAGCTCTACTGCATACTATATGGCGCAAGACTGGTGCAAAGAGTGCTTTTTACTCTGCTCAGTTTTGACTGTCACAGCCATAAATACCTCTATCAACAGGCCAGGAAAAACATCGATTGGCCGTCGATATTCTCTGTGGATATGAGCTTTGGCATCATCTGTAATGTGAGCAACAGCTTCACGCGGCATTCGCTTTACAGCAGTCAAAAGCTCAAAGATGCCATCTGCGATAGCTTCAGGCAGCGTTTTGATGCCCGCCCCAGCTTTACAAATCAGAATCCCGACATACTCTTCAATCTCCACATCCATGAAAATCGGGCTACCATCGCTTTGGACATCCTGGGGCTTAGCATGCACAAACGGGGCTACCGCAGGATAAGCGTTCAAGCGCCTTTGCAGGAAACCCTGGCGGCCGCAATAGTAAAACTATCCGGATGGGAGGGTGAAACCCCGCTTTGGGACCCCATGTGCGGAAGCGGAACTCTTTTGGCTGAAGCGCTGATGCACTATTGCCGGATTCCTGCGGGATATCTCAGGGACAATCATCGGGTGAAATATCTGCCGGATTATGATCAAGTGCTGTGGGACAGGATGATCTCGGAAGAAAATGATAAGATGAGAGCTTTGCCAAAAGGCTTGATCATGGGTTCGGATATTGATCATGAGGCGATAACGGCCGCGCGAAACAACCTTCAGCTATTACCGCAGGGAGGAGCTGTCGAGCTGTCCTGCGTATCGATTGAACGTGCCAAAGCGGGATTTTCCGGCAGCATCATCACCAATCCTCCCTATGGAGTGAGACTGGGCACAGATCAGGATATCATCAAGCTTTACAATAACTTGGGAGACTTTCTCAAGCAAAAATGCAAAGGGAGCACGGCATATGTGCTCTGTGGCGATAAAGAGCTTATCAAAGCCCTCAGATTGCGGGCGCATTGGAGCAAGCTGCTGAAAAATGCTGATCTGGATACACGTCTGGCCAAGATCTTAATCCGCTAAGAGATAGAGGTAATCTTTATGCACTTAAGACGGCCTTATGGGTTCTAAATTGCTGCTGCTGCTCACTGCAGCTTTGTGGGGCTTTGCTTTTGTGGCACAGCGGCAGGGGATGGAACTTCTGGACCCTTTTACTTACAATGCCATCCGCTTTGCTTTGGGAGCGCTTTTTATCCGGTTTGCCCTGGCCAAAAGCTTTATCAGAAACGCTACGGTGATACGGCTTCCCGGCCTGGTTCTTTTTATCGCTGCCAGTTTTCAGCAGATTGGTTTGATCTATACATCTGCAGGGTCAGCGGGTTTTATCACCGGACTTTACGTGCTCTTCGTGCCAGTTTTCGGGTTTTTTTGGGGACAAAGAGCTGGATTCAGGCTCATCATATCTGTGCTATTGGCGGTATTTGGCCTGTATCTGATCAATAGCTTTACCAGTGTTCAGGTATCTATAGGGAATCTTTTGGTGCTGATCTCAGCCGTATTCTGGGCACTGCATGTGCAATTGGTTCACAGATACAGCAAGCTGGTTCCCACGGCTGTGCTGGCTTTCGATCAATTTGCCATTTGCGCTTTACTCTCTACTGTTTTCGCCTTCTTCTACAGGATATTTATGCATCCTTTTGCCAGCTTTGCTGCGGTCTATTTTATCGATATCGGCCGTACAGTATGGCCTATACTATATGGCGGTTTGATCAGCGTGGGCATCGCCTACAGTCTGCAGATCAAGGCTCAAAAAAAGGTAGAGCCTGCTCCTGCCGCTGTGATCATGAGTCTGGAAGGGGTGTTTGCCATGCTGGGCGGCTATCTTTTGCTCAAAGAATCTCTCTCCTTGCGCAGCATTTTGGGTGCTTCGATGATGCTGATAGCGATGCTTTTGGTGAGCATTCCCAAAAAAGATGTTGACAAAAAAAGCCCCATAGAATTGACTGCTCAAATATAATTTTGAAAAAACAGATTAAGGACATATAAATGCTTTTATACACTATTGCTCTGATCATTCATGCGATTATCTGCGTCGTGCTGGTGCTGGTAATCCTTGCTCAAACCTCCAAGGGAGGTCTTGATGCGAATCTTGGCGGTGCCGCTATGAACGTTTTTGGTGGCAGTGGAGCCTCTGCGCTTCTTAAGAAATGGACTCAGATTTTGGCCGTGCTATTTGCCGCTTCATGTATTATGGTGGCCTTTTTGGTCAAGAATTCACGCGGTGGAGTTAACCTGACGGACGTTCAACAGCGCCAAAGCCAGATTGATGACACTCCGGCTCCGGCCGAACCTGCTGCTGCGCCGATTCAGATTCCCGCAGAGCCTGCTCAGGGCGAATAATTGAAATTTACTGCAGAAGTGGTGGAATTGGCAGACACGCAAGACTAAGGATCTTGTGCCCGTCAAGGGTGTGCGGGTTCAAGTCCCGCCTTCTGCACCAAGTATGAGGGTGTCTCACATTAGTGGGACACCCTCAATTTTTGTAGGCAATAAAAAGCTGCTGTAAAAGGCTATTTGATCAAAACAGCATCAGGTAATTCATCCTCTCCAGGGCAGCATATACGCTTTGACTTCTTCATTGTAATAGCGATCCGTCATGGTAGCTATGAAATCACGCACCTGCTCTGGCGGGCAAAATCTTTCCAGATACTCGGCATTTTTGTGGTTCAGGAAATGCTTAAAGATTTTGGAATCCTTGTTTCTGGCCTTTATGTCATCAAGATACTTCTCAAACATAATGCGCATGGTGCGGTAGATAATGGTGTTTGATTGTTTGACGTTCTTGTCGGTGTAGATTCGTTTGTAATTGAACTTTTTTAGTTCCAAAAGATGATTTGACGTCTCTTCATCAAAGGCGATGAAATCCTTTTCGAAGCTGTTTGCGATCACGCTTTTGACCAGAGTGTCTATGATCTGGCTGTTTTTGTTTCCCAGATAGGCGACCTGCTCTTTGGGCAACTCTTCACGTTTGAGGATGTTAAAGCGGATGGCGTCTTCGATATCCTGACCTATATAAGCTATGGTATCTGTGATGCGAACCACACAGCCTTCCAATGTAGCGGGCATCCAGGATACCTCCTTGCCTGCCTTTTTGGCGGTGATATAAGCTTGGATATCGGCTTCGGATTTGTCTTCATCAGGCTTGAGCTGGGTGTTGTGCACTTCACCATCATGGGAAATGATGCCGTCTCGCACCTGGAAAGTGAGATTCAGCCCCTCCCCTTTGCTGGAAATATGATCTACTATATGCAAGGATTCGATATTGTGATGAAAATGCCCGATTCCTGCTTTCTGACAGCTTTCACTGAGGGCTTTTTCACCATCATGACCAAAGGGACAATGTCCCAGATCATGCCCCAAAGCAATAGCTTCAATGAGCTCGGTATTGAGACCCAGATATTTGCCGATAGTCCTGGAAATCTGAGATACATAAGCTATATGCAGATTGCGGTTAGTCATTTCTTCATCGATGAGATTGGTAAAGGAAAAGACCTGCGTCTTGCCATGATAGCGCCGATAGGCTCCGCTGTATAGGATGCGATCCCGATCTACGGCAAAGCGGGACCTCATCAGGTCTTGCTCTTCATCTTTTATACGCCAGGCTTTTTGATCGCGAAAGGCTTTTTCCCCCAAAAGGGCATCATGCCGTGCTTTGATTTCGGAAAAAACAGTATTCATTTTATTTTTCATAATAACTCCAAATTACTTGTAGGGGCATTATCAGATATAGTATGGGCATTTGGCACTTTGGCAAGGAAAATTAGGTTTTCTGCAAAAATACTTGCCTGCGGATTGATTCTTGCTTACTATATATGCATAATACAGAAATGTACACCATATATAAGGAAGGAAGAGATGAGAAAGATAACTTTAGTTTTGTTGCTGCTTGCAACACTTAGTTTTATGGTAGCCGTCCCCAGAGAGATGGTAATAGTAGAAATTGCTACCGGCACTTGGTGCGGGTACTGCCCGGGTGCAGCGATGGGTGCGCATGATTTGATAGAAAATGGTCATAATGTGGCTATCATCAAAAATCATGGGGGAGACTCCTTTGAAAATACGTACTCAAGTGCACGTAATAGCTACTACGGAATCACTGGATATCCCACAGCCAAGTTCGACGGCATATTGGAGGTTTCAGGGGGAAGTTCTTCGCAGTCTTTGTACAACAGCTATCTGCCCAAAGTAAATCAACGCCTGGCAGTTCCTTCTGCATATACTATTGTAGCCGGAGAAGGTGAAATTATCAGCGGGGTTATGACCCTCCCCGTAACGATCACAAAAGTGCAAAACGATACCAATACAAACGTGGTATTACATTCTTCTATCACAGAATCAAACATTGCTCACAGCTGGATGGGACAAACCCAGGTGGATAATGTAAACCGCCTGATGTCCCCCAACCAAAACGGAACTCCTGTAAACCTTGGCACCGGAGAAACCGCAACTGTAAACCTGACTTTTAATATCAGCGCTCAATGGCAATTGCCCAATCTTGAGCTTGTACTTTGGCTGCAAAACGTTAGCTCTAAAGAGATTCTGCAAGGGAAGAAATACAGCGTTCCTGGCATCACCGGAGCCTTCCCGGCTTCGGCAGAAAGTGTGAATTTCCCGGATACCTTTGTAGGTGGGATCAAAACTCAGTCCATTACTTTCTTCAATTTTGGAGATGCTCCGGTAACCGCTACTCTGGCAAGTGATAATATGGACTTTATCCCTGAAGTCACGAATATCTCCATAGCAGCCCTGCAGAGCGAAACCGTAGATCTACACTTCATTCCCACAACTGCAGGAGATTGTACCGGAAATCTTACCGTGACCGGAAACTTCTCCGGACATGATGAACTGATTATTCCCCTTACCGGATATGCTTTCATCAATAACGCTCCCATAGCTGAGGATGTGATGCTATCTGGGCCTCCAGTCTTATTGCAGACCATGGCCGGAGCCTATGCTTACTCGGACAGCGATGATGATGCAGAAGGGGAATCCATGTTCAAATGGTTCCGCATTGTAGATGGCAGCCCTGAAGAAATCAACGGCGCAAACCAGATTACATACATCGTTCAGGAATCCGATATTGGCAATCCTGTTGCCTTTGGTGTGATCCCTGTGGATGTCCATGGTATGCCTGGAGAATTGGTTATGAGTGCAGCTTCAGAACCCATAGTGAATCTTCCTGCTCCGCAGAATTTTGCAGGAGTGCTTTTGCCTCCTGATACTGTGCAGCTTACTTGGGAACGTCCCCAATACTTTGAGGGTCGTGGCTTTGTAGGATATCGACTTTTCCGTAATGGTCTGCTGATATCCACCATTACCAATGCCAATATCTTGAACTTTAACGATACTTATCTGCCTGATGGTACTCATGAGTATTGGATCTGCTCTCTGTTCAACAATCCCATGATGCTTTCAGAGCCTTCACCTTCTGTCTTTATCACTGTAGATAGTACTTCCAATGAAGATCAGGTAAATGCGGTTGATTTCAGCATGACTGCTATGCCCAATCCCTTCAAAGCGGATACCAGTCTGCGGATGAAGTCTGCTCCAAATTCTGAAATCAAGCTGTCTGTTTACAATATGAAAGGACAGCTGTTAAGAGCGTGGACAGTAAATAGTGACATCAATGGCGAGGCCATACTTAGCTGGGATGCCAAAGATGCCAGAGGAAACCGCGCCGACACTGGAATCTATCTCTACAAGATGGAAAGCGCAGGCAAGAGCACTACCGGTAAACTTATAAAACTGGCTAACTAATAAATAGTAATAAGATTAACAGACTCTGATGCTGATGCGTCGGAGTCTGTTTCTGCTTTTAGCTTAAGGGAAAAAGCCTATCATTTTCATCCTTGCTTCTTTTTTAGGTGGACAATATATGCTATCTGATAAAAATGTCGCTTCAAAGCTAATAGCCAAGCAAATCAGGAGATCATAAAGGATTTTATTATGAAAAGCGATGCGGACAATCCGCTGTCTAAGATACGAAATATCGGCATCATGGCACACATTGATGCCGGAAAGACTACTACTACGGAACGGATACTCTTTTACACTGGATTCTTGCACAAAATGGGTGAGGTCCATGACGGCAATGCCTTCACAGACTGGATGGAACAGGAGCGCGAACGCGGGATTACCATTACTTCTGCCACTGTAAATTGCCCCTGGCGTGAACATCAGATCAATATCATAGACACCCCCGGTCACGTGGATTTCACTGCTGAAGTGGAGCGTTCCCTCAGGGTGCTGGATGGAGCCGTGGGTGTATTTTGCGCTGTGGCTGGAGTGGAACCCCAAACCGAGACTGTATGGCATCAGGCCGATCGATACAAAGTTCCCCGTCTGGCTTATGTAAACAAAATGGACCGCATCGGTGCAGATTATGACAGAGCCATACAGATGATCCATGAGCGCCTTACTACCAAGGCCTGCCCTATCAATATCCCCATCGGCAGAGAAGACGGCTTTGAGGGAGTGATAGACCTCATTTCTATGCAAGCCTGGTACTTTGACCCTCTTACTCATGGCTGTGACGCAAGGCATATCAATATCCCTGATCAGCTCAAAGAAGAGGCGCAAGCCGCCAGAGAGCACCTGCTGGAAACCATTTCAGAATATGACGATCAGCTTATGATGCTTTTCCTCGAAGGTGAAGAAATACCTATAGATCTGATCTGTCAGACTATTCGTAAAGGCACTCTGTGGCACGGATTTATCCCCGTACTCTGTGGCTCTTCACTAAAGAACAAGGGTTTGCAATTGCTCCTGGATGGTATCGTCGATTTTCTGCCTTCTCCGCTGGATTTGGGTGCTACTCATGCCTTTGACCCCCAGACAAACGAAGGGGTTGCCCTGCCTCCAGACCCCAATGCCCCTCTGGTTGGGCTTGCTTTTAAGGTGCAAACCGATAAATATCTGGGACGCTTGATATATGTAAGAGTATATTCCGGAACCCTGAAAAAGGGCAGCAGCCTGGTAAACATGACCAATGGTAAACGCGAAAGAGTGACGAGAATCTTACAAATGATGTCCAATCGAAAGCATGACAAGGATGACCTTCATGCCGGAGATATCGGGGCTATAGTTGGCCCCAAAAGCCTCTTTACCGGCGATACTATTACAGACGGGACCATAGACGTGCTGCTGAACAAGATGAATTTCCCGGATTCAGTGATTTCGATCGCAATCGAACCCAAAACCAAAGCAGATCAGGATAATCTGGGCAATGCTATGGCGCGCTTGCAGGAAGAAGACCCCACCTTCAAAGTGCGGGTGGATAAGGATACCGGGCAAACTTTGATCTCCGGAATGGGAGAGCTGCATCTTGATATCATTGTAGATCGCATCAAACGCGAATTTGGCGTGCATGCTAATGTGGGTAATCCTCAGGTTTCATATAAAGAAAGCATCACAGCCACGGTGGAGCATACTGAAATCTTCCAGCGTGAAATGAACGGCAAGGGAAACTATGCCAAAGTCCGCTTCCGGCTGAGCCCCATTCCGGTCAAGGACTTGACTAAAGACAGCAGAAACACCTTCACTTGCTCCATTAGCGCAGATAAGATTCCCTCGGAATATTGGAAAGCCATCGAGGAAGCGGCTTTGGGCGCATTGGCGGATGGGCCTCTGATCAGTGCAAATGTAGAGCGGGTAGCCATTGAACTGATTGATGGAGATCACAATCCGGTGGATTCCAATGAATTGGCCTTCAAGATCGCCACTTCAATGGCGATAGGCAAAGCCTTGAGTGCTGCCAGGCCCGTGATCATGGAGCCCATCATGCTCCTCACGGTGCAGTCTCCAGATGACTTTGTGGGAGATATCATCTCAGATATCAATGCCAAACGCGGTAAGATTGTGGTGATGCGCAGGCACAATGAATATCTGCAGGAAGTAGTGGCAGATGTGCCTTTATCCGAGCTTTTTGGCTATTCCACCCGCATTCGCTCTCTGTCTCAAGGCAGAGCAATTTACACTTTGGAATTCAAGGAATTTGAGATAGCCCCTGTACAAGTTCAAAATGAAGTTCTTCGGAGGATTCGTGGTTTCGCAGATTAAGCTTGACAAACAGAATAATAATCCTAAGCATGCTCTAAGAAAGAAAAAAGCAAAAGGAGATGACATGAATATCGATTTGAGTTTCAGCGGAAAGATCGCCGCAATGAAAATTGAAGGCATCTTGAATAGCGAAAATGCCCATATTCTACAAACTAAACTTACTGAAGTAATGCAAAGCGATGCCACACTATTAGAGCTTGATCTCTTTGATTGTCGCAATATTTCTTCAACCGGTATAGGCAAAATTCTTTTATTTTACAAAGACTTTATATCCAAAGGTGGTGACATCGAAGTTGTGCGCAGTTCAAACAGCGTGTATGAGCTTTTCTCTATGCTGAAGCTGAACCAACTTTTCACAGTCAATCTGGGATAATATGCCGGACAGGAGAAAGATACTGATAGTAGATGATAGCATCGCTATCGTCAATTCCCTGGAGGCTATTTTAGGCGTTAGCGGCTATCAGGTGGAGACCGCTTACAACGGCAGTGATGCCTTAAGAAAGATTCACCAAAACAACTATGATTTGGTGATCTGTGACATCGAAATGCCCGGCATTTCCGGCCTTGAATTCCTCAGCCGGGTGCGTGAGGATTTTGACGACAATCTGGATGTTATCTTGATGACAGGATATCTGGAGCATGACTATTTTATCGAAGCGATCCGCTTGGGGGCAAGCGACTTTATCCGCAAACCCATCGATACCAAGCAGATGATAAACTCTATCCGCGAATTGCTCTTCCGCAAGCGTAGCCGAGATGATGTCTCGGAGTTTTATTGTCATCTGGATAAAGCCAGCTTCAGCTTTGATATCAGTGCCGAACACTTTTCCAAATTCACCATTTCCAAGATCTTCAGCTCCTACCTGCGTCAATATTTCAAGATCGACCCCATGGTGCTCAATGAACTGCTGATTTGTGTGGATGAGATGGTATATAATGCCTACATCCATGGCACTTTGGAGCTTAGCATCCGGGAAAGAGCTCTGACCCAGGAAGAGCTTCATCTGGTTATAGATGAAAAGCTCCAAGACCCCAAGATAGCAAAGCGCAAGATGCACCTCGTTTTTGAAATCGACAATGAACAGCAGATGATAGAGATCGGTGTGTCTGATGACGGCAATGGCTTTGATTATCCCAGCTGGATCAATACGGTCCAGACAGAGCAGATCCTGGATATTAAAGAACACGGCAGAGGTATTGCCATGTTATACCATCTTAGCGATGAGCTTAGCTTTGATAATGAAGGCAAATCAGTAAAAATCCGCAAAAGCCTGAATATGCCTGTAAGAAATGAAAACAGATGAAATATTCAGGGCTTATCCTGAGGTTTCGCGTGCAGATTTAAACTATCTTCTATGTGAGATATTTTCTTGCAGCCCCGCTGAATTGCCCCAGCATCAAGAGCTGCCTGAAGATCAGTTACCACTGCTACACAGCTGGATCTCCCGGCTGAAACAAGATGAACCGCCACAGTATATTCTCCAAAAAGCCTGGTTTTACGGGCTTGAATTTTATGTGGATGCCCGCGCCCTTATTCCCAGATTCGATACGGAAGTTTTGGTCTCTGCCCTGCTCGAAAAGCTCAGGGGAGATGAGACCGTGCTGGAGATTGGCATAGGCTCGGCTGCGATCTCTATCACCCTGAAAACCCACTTTCCTTTGCTTAAGATTCAGGGCACAGATATCGACCCTCAGGCTTTGGAAGTAGCTGCTATCAATGTAAAGCGTCATCAAACCCAGATTGAGCTCATCCAGGCCGATTTGTTTCCCGAGACTATCCTGAAATACGACCTCATCGTATCCAATCCGCCGTATATCGCAGCAGCGGAATATCAAGCCCTGGAATCCAGGGTGCGAGAGCATGAACCCAAGCTAGCGCTTTTAGCGGAAGATGACGGTCTGGCTGTGTATAAACGCATCATAGCCAAAGCCTCAGATTATCTCAAAGATAGCGGTTTGCTTGCTTTTGAACATGGCAATACGCAGCAGCAAGCTTTGATAGGCTTGACAGAATCTGCCCACTACAAAACTCTGCAAAAAGGGAAAGACCTCGCCCAGCGCGACCGCTTCCTGATCCTGCAAAAACAATAAACAGAGGAAGAAATGGATAAATTTATCATCGAATCCAGCCGCAACCTGAGCGGAGACATCAATGTAAGCGGAGCTAAAAATGCCATTCTGCCAGTGATGGCCGCTTGTCTGCTAGCTCCAGGGAAATCAATTTTACGCAACGTGCCCAATCTCATCGATCTAAAGAGCATGGCGCATCTTTTGCGTGTAATCGGAGCCAGGATAGAATATGGCCCAGGCTATATGAGCATAGACAGCAAGGATGTCTGCTATCCTGAAGCACCTTATGAATTAGTGAGCAAGATGCGCGCTTCGATCTATGTGCTGGGACCGCTTTTGGCGAGACTGGGAAAGGCCAGAGTATCTTTCCCGGGAGGCTGCGCAATCGGTACCAGACCTGTAGATTTGCACCTTAAAGCCATGGAAGCTCTGGGCGCAAAGATCGATATCGACCACGGCTACATCAATGCCCGCGCCGATAGGCTCATAGGCGCCGATATTCACTTTGAAAAATCTTCGGTAGGTGCCACCATAAACACCCTGATGGCAGCGGTCTATGCCAAAGGCAAGAGTCGGCTGTTCAATGCCGCCATGGAACCGGAAGTGGATTCCACCATCGATTTTTTAAACAAAATGGGGGCCAAAATCACCGGCCAGGGCAGCACTACCTTGATGGTCGAAGGCGTGGATGATCTTTTTCCCATTCAAAGCGAGATGATCCCGGACCGCATCGAAGCCGGCACCTTCCTTGTCGCCGGAGCGCTTTCCACCAGTCCCGTAAGAGTTTGTGGCTGCAAACCGGAGCACCTTACCGCCCTCATCGCAAAGCTGCAAGAAGCCGGCTGTGAATTGGAAATCAAAGGCGCTGATATTACGGTAAATCCACCCCGGAAGATCAAACCTTGCAATATCCTTACCCTGCCACATCCCGGATTCCCTACCGATTTACAAGCTCAGTTCACGGTGCTGATGTGCCTGGCAGATGGCAGCAGCCTGGTGGAAGACACGGTTTTCCCAGACCGTTTTATGCACGTGGCCGAGCTCAATCGCTTGCAGGCAGATATCACAATGCAAGGTAACGTGGCTAGCATCAAAGGAGTAGAGCGCTTAAGCGGAGCCGAGGTTATGGCTACAGACCTGCGGGCCAGCGCGGCTTTGGTTCTGGCTGGCATGGTGGCGGAAGGAAGCACAGTGGTTTCCCGCATTTATCATATCGACCGCGGCTATGACAGGATAGAAGAAAAGCTGAATGGTATAGGGGCGAAGATTCGCCGCGAACAAGGTTAAGAGAGCTCAATCTCCCGAAAAGCAGAATGCCATTCCAGCTGATTCGATATCAGCTGCATCAGCATACTACTCTACCTTATAGAATGTCCTATATATAACGTGTAAATAAGAGTGTTATTTCCTATTATTTACACGACATTTCCACGACATCAAATGGGGTAGAGTTAAGTCTCAAAGCTTGAAATAAATCAGGCGAACCAAAAACTCTAAGAAACTAATAACAAAAAACTACTCCGGAGATAGGGAAAACCCATTCATCTTCCGAGGTTTTTAGCATAATTCTATGATCTGCCCGCTGGATGGGTGGATTCTTTTGCTGACCTGAAAAGACTGTGACCGCCTCCACGTGACTCAACTGCTGAGGATAGGAAAAAGAGATTTCCACCCCTCGGGTCAATTCTGTGATAAATACCGAAAACTGGTGTGAGGTAGTAGGATACAGAGTGTTTGTATTGATTTCAAATTCCACTTCCCGGTTTATCAGCTTTTGTAGCTTTGGGTGCGAGCAGAGAATCTCAAGGTAGCCATCTCCGCTCTTGATTTTGGTCTTCAGATCGATGCCGTTTACTTTCACCGCATTGAGCTGGAAATTCTCGGCTTTGAACTGCTTATCAGAATCCAGCAGCCAGCGGTATTCCACATCTGTTCTCAGGATGTATCCCTGCAGGATATCACTGGAGGCGGCACAGGCTATCACAAAATGATCTGCATTCAGCACCTTTTTGTAGCGCAAAGTGGTTTCGGCCCTATAATAGGCGGGGGCATCGGATTTGTCAAAGCGAATCTCGTGCCGGAAGTTCTTTCGATAATGCACATCACGGTCTTTGTTGTAAAAGAAGGTTCTCAAAATCTCGCGGTAGATCAGCTCTCCGATCTCCGGACTATCCAGTCTTTGAGCGAGGGCAGAGGAGATGATCTGGCTGAGCTTGCTATCGCCAAAATCGCTGCTGACAAAGTCTCTGCGGGCCAAAGGGGAGCTGTGCAGGATATGGGCTTTGTCGCGATAGTATCTGCGCGCCCGGCGTCCCACCTGACACAGAAGCTCATAGGCAGAGCCCTGATACAAGGAGGCAATGTGCTCAGCCCTCAGGGCTTCATCGCCTTTGCCCAAAAGCACAACTTCGTCCGAAATCCTGGCCTCGGGGATTTGGCTGATATCCACCGTGATCATATCCATGGAGACGCGGCCGATTACCGGACACATACATCCATTTATCAATACCATAGCCTTATTAGAAAGCAGAAAATCATAGCCGTCAGCATAGCCTACCGGGACGATGCCATAGCGTCCGGAAGTCTTTGCAATCCACTGCCTTTGATAGCCCACCGAATCCCCGGCTTTGAATTCTTTGATCTGGCTCAAGGTGGATTTGAAGGTCATCACCGGCTTTAGTCCCAGCTCTTCATCTGTAGTTTTGACGCCAAAGCTGGAGATGCCCAAACGTACCAGATTGCAAAAGGCAGCATAACCGTGGATGAGCCCTGCGCTATTGGAAAGATGCACAAAGCGGGGGGCGGCCTCAAGGGCCTGGACGAATTCCGCAAAGCGGCTTTCTTGCAGGCGGGAAAAATCACTATCGTTTTCAGCAGAAGCAAAATGGCTGAAGACGCCTTCTATCTCAAGGCCGGGTAGAGCCGACACTTCATCATATAGCGCCATGGCCTCTTCAAAGCAGATTCCGCTGCGATGCATGCCGGTATCCAGATTGAGATGGATTTTGATCGTCTTATTCGCCTTTACGGCAGCTTTGGCAAGGACTGTGGCAAAGTCCAGATCAGCGACTCCCAGGCTGAGATCATAGTGGATGATTTGCTTTATCTCTGTGCTCAGGCTGGGGGAGAGGATGAGGATCGGCGCTTGTATCCCCTGAATGCGCAAGAGCTTGCCTTCTTCCAGATTGGCCACTCCCAGATACGCTGCACCCTGAGCTATAGCGATTTCGGCTATTTCTTTGGCACCGTGTCCGTAAGCATCGGCCTTCACGATCTGCATAAAGCTCTGCCCGGGACGCAGGTATCCTTTCAGAAGCTGCAGGTTGTCCTGGAAAGCAGTCAGGTCGATCTCTACCCAGCTGCGTTCTTCGATAGCAATTTTCATCTAAAAGTATTTAGCAGCCAGATCGGCGAGGGCACTGCGTTCACCCTTATCCAGGGTCATATG
>JALNWR010000037.1 GCA_023230795.1 Candidatus Cloacimonadota bacterium | reverse complement strand
TGATCCTTCCTTTTGAGCTATCCTCAAGATTTATCCTTCCTTGTGATCATCCTTATGATTTGTCCTGCTTTGTGATCCTTCCTTTTGAGTTATCCTCAAGATTTATCCTTCCTTGTGATTATCCTTATGAGCTATCCTCCTTGAAAGACTTTAGGTGCCGGTTTTAACCGGCACATCCCGGAGCGACTATCCGGCCAAGACTTTTTCCTGGCCTTTTAAGGCCAGGCACACGGACCTATATCTCTGATAATACGACAGATTATACAGGCGCACTACGGATTGAGCCCCATCTGATGATACATGGGAAGAGAGGAACGATACCGCTAACGTTGCTGTCCTGAAATTCCGTCCCGAATGGGACTCATATCATTGTGCGGCGATGGCTTGCTATCTGAAATGTCGTCCCGCTGGGACTCAAATCATTGTGCGGCGATAGCAATCTATAGCTACACAATGGTCTAAAGTCCTGTAGGGACGATCTTTCAGATAGCAAAGATCGACCCGACCATAATTAGGCTCTCTTAAAAATGGGGAATGCCAGCCTCGAATTCTCTTGACAGATATCCCTTGCTGCAAAGAAATAGATGCACTGCTGGTCTATATTGCCAGTGGAAATAAAGGAGACCGTTTTTTGAAGTATAGCATCCTGATAATCCTGTTTACGATTGGGTTTAGCATAACCCTCTTTGCGGCTACGGTGAGCGGATTTGTAAGCCGGGCCGGCAGTAAAGAGCCCATGCAATATGTAAACGTGCACGTTTTGGAGACCAAAGCCGGCATGCAGACAAATAAAAAGGGTTATTTTGTGATCGATATACCCAATCCGGGCACTTACACCCTGGAGCTTAGCCTTTTGTCCTATCATCCTCTGAAGCAGAAGTTTACCGTCCAAACTCCACAGGAGGACGTGCATCTGCAGCTCAGCCTGAGAGAAGCTGCCATCGAGCTGGCCACAGTGAAGGTTACCGGTTCTAATTACGAAGATTCCCGTGAGATCCGTCCCAGCCTCATCCGCAGTACTACAGAGGATGTAAAAAGCGTGGTATCTCCCATAGAAGCGGATGTGTTTCGGGCGATTTTGGCTTTGCCGGGAGTGGCGCCTATATCGGATTTCTCTTCAGGGCTGTATGTGCGGGGTGGCTCTCCGGATCAGAATCTCATTCTTTTGGATGATATCGATGTGTATAATCCCAACCATTTTGGGGGAGTATTCAGCACCTTCAATGTCGATGCGGTGGAAAATATCAATCTCATCAAAGGCGCTTACCCGGCCAAATACGGAGGCCGTCTTTCCAGTGTATTGGACGTTACTAATCGTCAGGGAAATCGCGATCACCATCAGGGTATAGCCAGATGGTCTTTGATCTCATCTTCCGCTACCCTGGAAGGGCCCTGGAGCCTGACAAATCAGAGCGGGAGCTATATGGCCTCGTTTCGGCGCACCTATCTGGAACTGGTGAAAGCGCTGATGAAAGATCTGCCAGATTACTATTTTTACGATGGTCATGTCAAACTGAATTGGGACATCAGCTCCCGGGATATGGTATCAGCCAGCACCTATTTTGGTAGAGACCGGCTGAATTTTGATTTTGGCAGCGTGATAGAGCTGGATTGGGGAAACCGTACTTTTAGCACGCAGTGGGTGCATCTTTTTGGCCCGCGGCTGTTCTCCCAATTCGTGCTTGCCGGCAGCGATTTCACCAGCAATCTTGCCCAGGTCTCACCCGAAGGCGAAGGGACTTTTACTAGGGAAAACGGAATTCAGGATATCAGCAGTAAAGCGATGCTCACCTATAGGCCAGACAATCAACATCAAGCGGATTTTGGCTGGGAAGTGAAATACAACGATACCTGGCTGAAGGCCCAGAGCTCCATGCAAGGCGATGAAAGCTCCATGCCGGATGTGGAGGTGACCTCGCTCACCAGTAGCGTTTACATTCAGGATACCTGGGACCCCGATGCCCTGTGGTCTCTGCAGCCGGGTCTGCGCCTTACCTGGTATCAAAGCCTGGACCTCAGTCCGGGGCATATTCCCCAGGCCTCTTATGTGAATCTGGACCCCCGATTTTCCGTTCGACGCAAGCTCGATCTGGCAGAAAGCGTGTATGCCAGCTATGGGCTGTATCATCAATATCTCACCCTGATGGCAGCGGATTTTAGCACTCCTTTTGATGTGTGGTTTCCGCTGGATGGCAGCCTGAGGCCCGGGCGGAGTGACCATTTTTTGCTGGGCTACAAAAATCAGTTTGCGCGTGACTTTGCCTTTGATATAGAGCTATATTACAAGACTTACCAGAATATCCTGGAATACGATTCGGCTACAGATTATGACTGGGATAATGACGAAGGGCAACTGGCCGATGTGTTTCATCAGGGGAAAGGCTACACCTATGGCACAGACATCATGCTCAGAACCTATTGGCGGGGGCTGGAAGGCTTTGTGGGGCTCACCCTCAGCAAGACCAGGCGCACCATGAAGGATAGCAATATCGATCCCTATACAATGCAGGGGCAAAGCTACTATCCCAAATACGACCGCTCCTATTCAACAAATGTGGTGCAAACCTTTAACCTCAGCCATTTCTCCGGGAAGAAGCTCTTTGGTGCAGACTTCAAGCTCGGAGTGAATTTTACGCACAATTCAGGTCAGCCGACCGATCGTCCGGAGCGCATCTATTTTGATGGGGAAGACTTTGGAATTATCTATTCCTACAGAGATCGAGACCGCTTGCCGGCCTACCTGAGGCTGGATATCAGCACCAAATACGAATGGCGAACCTCCTGGGGCTCTATCGAGCCTTATCTGGAAGTGATAAACGTATTTAACCGCAAGAATGTGGGCTTTAGAAATTACAATATCGGCCCGGATGAAGATGGTGAGCTGACCTTGCTTACTGAAGACACAGGTCAATTTCCCATCCTGCCGTTTGTGGGAGTGAACGTAACATGGTGAAGTATATAGCTATAATCCTTCTGGTCTTGCTGCTGCTTTCCGGATGTGAAGATTTTACTTCCGGGCCTCGCTTTGAGGGTGATGTCTATGCTATCGCAGGGCTTTTGAAGGCAGGCAAGGCTATCAACGCCGAGCATCCGGTGTATCTTACCAGAAGTGCGGATATCGAGTCCTTCGATCCCATGGATATCTTTGTAATGGAAGCGGATATACAGATTATTGAGCTGGATACCGGCAAAAGCTGGAGCCTGAGCCCAATTCTGGATACTCAGGAATATAAAGTGAAGTGGATAGACCCCGCCGCAAACATCATCCAGCCTGAACATAGCTATCGCATCCAGGTGCAGGTTCCGGGTTACGATCAAGTGATTTCTGCTGAAACCACAGTGCCGGTCCAGACTATCCTGAATCCGGATTACTATCAGCACAATGTGGAAGGCGAAGGCTATAGCCTGGATGAGGATAGCATGGGCGAGGTGGTTTTTGATGTAGCCGATATCCGTTATCCGCTGGCGCTGAATACTCTGGATAGGGCTCAGACCTTCAATCTGCTAATCGATCTGTATTGCCTGGAGCCCTTTAGTACGGAGCTTGAATTTACCACACCCATTTTCGGGCTTACTCATCCCCGTGAAGATATGGAAGATGTTTACAATGGTAGCGGTAACGGTTTTCGCAGAATTAGCTCTGTGGGCAGAGTCAGCTCCGCCGTCCAGCCCGAATATGAGGATAATTACATCCTGCTCAAGGATTACCGTCAGGCTTTCATCTTCTATGGACGTTACCTGGTCTCCACATACATAGTTGATGAGAATTTTTACCGTTACACATACATGTCGGAAGGCTATCTGTATGGCGGAGTGCAAAATGCTTTGGGCTATTTCGGCTCAGCCAGCGGTGGCGTGATGTATGTGAAGGTGATAAAGGCTCCGCTTTGATATCTGAGGCCGAATTAGCGGTGAATAAAAGGCTATAGCCCCAAAACTCTTGACAATAAATACCCCTTATTTTAACTTTACCTTATGAGGATTAAATGAAGCTTTATCATCCCCTTAGCCATGGGTTATGGTCACTTATCGCGCTGGCAGTTTTGCTGAGCGCGGGAGTTTTGAATGCCAATGAGATTTTGTCTGAGCTAAAGATGCAGGCCTTATCAGAGCTGCTGGCTACTCAGGATCTGAACCTGAATCATACCGAGTTTTATCGGGATTGGGACCCCTATACCAAAGGCAAGACTGCGTGGCACATGAATATTCTGCAAAAAGGTCTGGGAGCAAAGGGGCAGATAGAGGAGCTGCGGGATTTGATGGCCACAAAAGATTGGGATGCCATGCTCCGGCACTATGCTTATGTAGCCTGGGAGCTTGATCCTGCCATCCCGCCCGCTACGGCGCTGGACTTTAAGAATCCCAAAGTGCTATTTCGCCATGTGGAAGCGGCTTACGACAGGATATCCAAAGACCTTGATTTGAGCTTTGCTCAGCTTTCAGATTCGCAGGCCGATAGCCTGTCCGCTTTTTTGTATTTGCTGATGGCTGAAAGCGAAAACGAGGAGCAAGACCGCAAGTTTTTACAAGAGAATAAGCTGTTGTATCTGGAAAAGATCGATATTCAGGACTTCATCCCGCTTTTGGGAAAGCTCGATTTTGCCTATCTGGCAAAGGCTGCCATGGAGATGCGCGCTCTTTATACCCAGATTTCGCAGTATCGGCCTTTGAATAAGCGCAGCACGCTATACAAGAGCAAATATGGCCTTATGATCATCGGCAGCAAAGAAGCAGATCACTATAGTCCGGAAAGCATCAAGGCCTTGCAAGATATGCCGGTATGCCTGCTGATCGAGCCCGCCGGGAATGATATCTATGAGCTGCCTTTATCAACCGGCAGAGAGCATCCCTTCCTGCTGCATATAGATCATCATGGGGATGACGTCTATCGCTGCCAGCAGCCTTGCTTCTTTGCCTTTCGGGGACTAATGCTTTCCGGCGATCTGCAGGGTGATGATATCTATCACTTGGGAGACTTTTCGCATGCCGCAGTCTTGGGTGTGCAAATGCACATAGACTCCAGCGGAGATGATGTTTACCGCTCCGGGCTTTTTGCTCAGGGAGCGGGCATAGCTGGGCTCGGCTTGTTGATAGATGAAGAGGGTAACGATTCTTATAGTGCCCACGCTTGCGCTCAGGCCTTTGGCAGCACTTACGGTGCCGGAATTCTGGCAGATTACGCCGGCGCCGATACTTACTATCTGGACGGCAAATACCTGCATGCCCCGCTGATGCCAAATGACTATCGTACTATGGGACAAGGCATGGGCTACGGCCCCCGTCCCGATCTGGCCGGCGGATTGGGGCTGATCTATGATGCGGCCGGTAACGACAAATATCTGGGTGGGGTCTATGCTCAGGGCGTGGGCTATTGGTACAGCACCGGAGTGTTGATCGACGAAGGCGGGAACGACGTCTATAATGCAATTTACTATCCTCAGGGCTCCGGCATTCACATGGCCTCTGGGGTACTTTACGATCATGAAGGCGATGATGCTTATTACAGCCGGCATGGGCCCGGACAGGGTGCCGGGCATGACTGGAGCTTTGGCCTTTTCATCGATGCTGCCGGCAATGATGCGTACTCCATCGAAGGAGGAAACGGCCTGGGACTAACAAACTCCCTGGGCGTCTTTGTGGATAAATCCGGCAATGACCGCTATGAACGTCAAAATCAGCAAAGCTACGGCAGCGCAAATTTTGTCCGCAAAACCGGCGGTATCGGCCTCTTTCTGGATGCCGGCGGGGAGGATAGCTATCCACAAGGAGACATGGAAAACAACAGCGTTTGGAGCAAGGGCAAATACGGCATGGGTCAGGATACAGAGCTATATGACGTGCCTGAACAGGAGAAAGAGGAAACGCTCACGCAAGACCCGCCTCCTGCCGCCGATGCTCCGATCAGGGAGATCTTTGCGGCGGCATCAGAATGGGAAGTGGGCTGTAGCGTGCAGAGAGTTCGCACTGCCCGTCAGATCTTAAACGATAGAGCCGATGAAGCTGCGCCTTACATCCTTGAACACAAGCTGGCCGATAGCTCCGGCCTCGAATATCGGGCTTTGGAAGCTTTTACCAAGGCTAATGCAGGCTTCAGCGATCTTCTGCTGACCTATGCAAGCGATGCAGATTCCCTCAAAGCCAAGACTGCCATCTCGCTTTTAGCCGGTGAGAAGGACCTGCGGCTGCTGCCTTATATTCAAGAGCATCTGGGGGCAAAAAGATACATTCCTGCCTGCATTTCGGCCTTGGGAGCCCTCGATGATCCCGGCAGTCTGCAGCTTTTAACAGACCATCAATATCAAGATAATGAACGCCTCCGCTTTCTCGTGGTTCGCTCCCTGAGTATGCATAGCAGCGAGGAGGCCCAAACAGCGCTTGAATCATTTTACAGCGACGAATCCTTCCTGATTCAGGCCTTAATCCGTAATCTGCCAAAGGAAAAACTATGATCCAGGAAAAACAAATATTTGAAGACTATCTCACCCAGCTTAACCTGCCGGAAATCCCACGTTTGATGGGGCAATTTGAACACTATCACAAGCTTTTGGTAGCACACAATCGCGATGTGAATCTGGTCTCCCGCAAAATGCATCCGGATAACTATTGGGTGCAGCATTTCCTTGACAGCTTGCTGGCTGTAGAATGTGTGGATTTTATCGACCAGACTGTGTTGGACTTCGGTTCGGGCGGAGGCTTGCCTGGCATTCCCATCAAGCTGGTGGTGCCGGATTGCGAGATGGTGCTGCTGGATAGCATCAATAAAAAGACCAAGGCGATGATAGAGATGGTGCAGGCGATGTCTTTGCCGCGTACCAGTGTGGAGTGTTCCAGATTGGAGGATTATGCCTTCATGCCCCGGCGTCCGAGCTTTGATCTGATCCTGTGCCGGGCGGTGGTCTTACAAGAGCGGTATTACTCGCCCATCCGGAGGCTGCTGAAGCCCTCAGGATATCTGGTGATGTACAAATCCCGCAATATGGACGATCTGAAGGGACTCAAGTATGAGGAAATATTCTCGCGCACAGACGATATTCTGGGGAAGCGGCGGCTGGTAAGAATAGCACAGCGTGATCTGATGAAACGCTAAGAATAAGGATTTTGAAAGATAGAATATGGCAAAGATAATAACGATAGTAAATCAAAAAGGTGGAGTGGGGAAGACTACTACCACGGTGAATCTGGCAGCAGCTCTGGCAGTGCTGGAAAAGCGCACTCTGCTCATAGACTTTGACCCACAGGGCAATGCTACCAGCGGAGTGGGCATAGATAAAGACAAGGTGGAATTTCAGGTTTACGATGCTTTGATCGGCCGGGCTGCACTCACGGATTGCATCCTGCCTACCACTACTCAAAATCTGTATTGTGTGCCGGGGAATATCGATCTCACCGGTGCGGAAATCGAGCTCGTGCATGAATTTGCACGGGAGCATAAGCTCAAAGAAGCCCTGCAAAGCATCTTAAATGACTGGGATTATATCTTGATAGATTGCCCGCCTTCGCTGGGGCTTCTGACCGTGAATGCGATGACCGCTTCCACCGATGTGATAGTGCCTATCCAGTGCGAATACTATGCCCTGGAAGGAGTCAGCCAGCTGCTCACCACCATTCGCTTGATCCAAAAGAACCTGAATCCGGGCCTGAATATCCTGGGCATCTTGCTCACTATGTTTGACAAACGGGTCAATCTCTCCATGCAGGTGGCCAAAGAGGTGCACCGCTATTTCAAAGAAAAGGTCTTTCGCAGTGTGATCCCCCGCAATATCAAGCTCACCGAAGCGCCCAGCTTTGGTAAACCTATCTTTTTATACGACGTCCGTTCGGTGGGCGCAATGAGCTATCTGAATCTGGCAAACGAAGTAATAGAGCGCTATAGATAAAGAGGATATGAGATGAACGAACATCTTGGCCGTGGACTTTCTGCCCTGATTCGGGATAAAGAGCCAAACGATAATATCAAAGCTGGACTCGGCACTCTGCCCATCGATAAGATCAAGCCAAACCGCTATCAACCGCGCAAGCACTTTGACCCAGAGCGGCTCAAAGAGCTGGCGCAATCCATCGCTGAAAACGGCATCATCCAACCCCTCATAGTAAGCAAAAGCGCGGGTAGCGACTATGAGCTTATCGCCGGAGAACGCAGACTGGAAGCGGCAAAACTCGCCGGCCTCACCGATGTGCCGGTGGTGATCCGCTCTGTCTCCAAAAAGGAACAGCTACAGCTGGCGATAGTGGAAAATATCCAGCGAGAAGACCTTGGCCCCATAGAAGAAGCTATGGCCTATCAAGCTTTGACCCAGGATTTTGCCCTCACCCATGCGCAGATCGCCACCACTATGGGTAAAGACCGTGTGACCATCACAAACAGTCTGCGCCTCTTGAAACTGCCGGACGACGTGATCGAGCTGGTGGCCGCAGAAGAACTTACCGCCGGCCATGCCAGAGCCGTGCTGATGGTGCAGCCGGAATACCAAATCCTCTTTGCCAGGCACATCATCAAGTATAAGCTCTCTGTGCGCCAGGCCGAACAGAAGGCAGCCACCTATGCCAGCAGCCTGCAAAAAGGCGAAGCAGAGCCCGAAAGGGATGCTCTTACCCACAGCTTTGAGCAGCAGCTCAGCTCTATCTTCCCGGGGAAAGTAAGCGTGCATGAACGCCAGGGCAAGGGCAGGATCACCCTGGAATACAAAAGCCCGCAAGAGCTCCAGAAGATAAAAGAAATAATAGATAAATTGAGGTAAATCATGAACAAAGTGTTAGTTACAGGAGGCGCCGGATTCATCGGTGCAAATTACATCTACAGCCTTTTTGCTGATCCTGGTTTCAAGGGTAAAGTGCTCAATCTGGATGCCCTGACCTATGCCGGCAATCTGGAATCCCTGGAAGACATCGCTGCCAAATATGGCGAAGACCGCTATTTCTTTGAGCATGTAGATATCTGCGATGTGCCCAAAGTAAACCGGATATTCCAGGATTTTAAGCCCGATACCATAGTCAATTTCGCTGCCGAATCCCATGTGGACCGCTCTATCGACGGCCCTCTGCAATTTGTACAGACAAACGTGATGGGCACAGCCACCCTGCTCGCAGCCGCGCTGGAGCTATACAGAGCTCTGCCGGATGCCGATAAGCAGGACTTCCGCTTTCATCACGTCTCCACCGATGAGGTCTATGGCTCTCTGGGCGATACAGGCCTGTTTACAGAAGAAACTCCCTATGACCCTTCCTCTCCCTATTCCGCATCCAAAGCAGCGAGCGATCATCTGCTGCGCGCCTGGCAGCGCACCTTTGGCCTGCCGGTGACCATCTCAAATTGCTCCAATAACTACGGTGCCTTTCAGTTCCCCGAAAAGCTGATCCCGCTGATGATACTGAATTGCCTGGCGCACAGACCCCTCCCTGTATATGGCAAAGGCCTGAATGTGCGGGATTGGCTGTATGTGGATGACCACTGCGAGGCGATCACCATCATCATCAAGCGTGGGAGAACCGGCGAAACTTATAATGTAGGCGGACACAACGAGATCAAGAACATCGATATCGTGGGCATCATCTGTGAAATCCTCGACGAAATGGAGCCCTCCACCAGCCTGAAAAGCTATAAGGAACTGATTACCTTTGTGACCGATCGCCCCGGCCACGACCTGCGCTATGCCATTGATGCCAGCAAGATCGAGCGTGCGCTGGGCTGGAAACCAAAAGAGACCTTCGATACCGGCATCCGCAAGACCGTGGCCTGGTATCTGGAAAACCGCCAGTGGTGGAAGAATATCCAGGACAAGAGCTATCAACAGCAAAGACTGGGGACTATAAAGTAATTAGACGATAAACCACCCACTTCACTTTGCCTGCGGGCAAGAAGGAGATAGATATGTATTTGACCGATGCCCAATTGATGAGCGAGATCCGGCGCTGTGAGTATTGCGCTACCAAACCCTGTAAGACTGCCTGTCCCTGCGATTGCTCTCCCGCAGATTTCATGATGGCTGCCTCCGGTGGCAGGCCTTCGGATTTCCAGCGTGCAGCCGGGATCATCCTGGCTTCCAATCCCCTGGGCGGCATCTGTGGAGATGTGTGTCCGGATCACCATTGTGTAGCGGCTTGCTCCAGAGAAATCTTTGATACTCCGATTCAGATTCCCGCAGTGCAGGCCAGCATCATCAAGAAAGCCCGCGAGATAGGAGTATCTCCGGAGTTTGATCTGCCGGACGCCACCCTGGGTAAGATCGCCATAGTGGGAGCGGGCCCTGCTGCCATAGCTGCGGCGGTGACCTTGCGTCAGCTATCTTACCATCCCGAAATCTTCGATCCGGAGGATATGGGCGGACAAGCTACGCTGATTCCGGCTAAGAGGCTGGACAAAGGCATGCTGATGTCTGATCTTATGTGGGTGAGTGAAAGCTTTCATATCGTGCATCACAAAAAGCAGATCATGGAGCCCAAAGCTTTATTAAAAGAGGGTTACAAAGCCGTGATCGTAGCCGGCGGGCTCAATCAGCCCATCCACCTGAATATCCCCGGAGATGAAGCCGCTATATACGGCCTGGATATACTCAAAAACCCCGGCTGCTTCCTCTTCAAGGGCAAGAGAGTAGCCCTGGTAGGCGGAGCTATAGCGGCAGATCAGGCTTTGACTATCGCCGCTGCGGGTGCTGCCCATGTGGAGATATTTACCCTGGAGACCTTTAGCGAGATGCCTCTTACTGCCCGCGAAAAGGAAATCCTGATCGAAAACAAGGTGCTCTTCAGCCACCGCACTCGCATCACCGAGATTGTCAACGAAGGCATGCAAACCGTGGGCATCAAGACCCGTCCCGTGTATCTTCCTGCAGATGCAGACTTTCATCCTTCCCGGATCAAAGACGAAGCAGGCGCCAGCGAGCAATACCGTCCTTTCGATCTGGTCATTATCGCAGTGGGCTTCAAACCCGCTTTCAAGATCGAAGGCGAAGGCATCTTCTGCTCCGGAGACATGGTAAATGGCCCCAGCACGGTGGTGGAAGCAGTGGCCGCAGGCAAAAACACCGCCTTCAAGGTAGATGCAGCCCTCAGGGCACAGGACTATGCCGAGCCGGACAAGCCCACCAAAAGCACCTGCCCCGTCCCCGGCTGGAAAGATATGCCCGTGCCGATCGAGTGCGATTTCTTTGGCCGCAAGCTGCGCTCTCCCTTCATCCTCTCCGCTGCCCCTCCTTCCGATGGTTACGAGCAGATGAAGCTGGCTTACGAAGCCGGCTGGGCGGGCGGTATCATGAAGACCTCTTTTGATGATCTGCCCATCCACATACCCAACGAATACATGTTCGTCTGGGGCGAGGGCGGCAAGACTTTTGCAAATTGTGACAATGTATCCGAGCACCCCATAGACCGGGTCTGCGAGGAAGTAGCCCGGCTGATCAAGGAATTTCCGGATCGCCTGACCATGGCCTCCACCGGAGGACCTGTTTCAGGAAATGACCGGGAAGACAAAGCCGGCTGGCAATCCAACACCAAAAAGCTGGAACAAGCCGGAGCCATGGGCATTGAATACTCACTTTCCTGCCCGCAGGGTGGAGATGGCACGCAGGGTGACATCGTGGCTCAAGACCCTGCCCTCACCGCCAAGATCATTGATTGGGTAATGCAGACTTCCGATCCTGAGATTCCCAAACTCTTCAAACTCACCGGAGCCGTAACAGCTATCTATCCCATCATCAGTGCGGTAAAGCAGGTCTTTGACCGCTATCCCGAAAAGAAAGCCGGCGTCACTCTGGCCAATACCTTCCCCACTTTGGGTTTCAGAGCGGCAGAGCACGCTTGGGACAAAGGCATCATCGCCGGCATGAGCGGAGAGGGCGTGCTGCCCATCAGCTATCTCAGCCTGGCGCGGGCCGGAGGCATGGGGGTCTTTATCTCTGGAAATGGAGGAGCTATGAACCACCATGACGCTGCCAATTTCCTGGCTTTGGGAGCAGGGAACGTGCAGTTTTGCACAGTGGTAGAGCGTTATGGTTACGGAATTATAGAGCATTTGGAAAGCGGCCTCAGTCATCTGCTGCAAGAGCGCGGCATCGGCAGTGTGGCAGAGCTGATCGGCATTGCGCAGCCCGAGCCCATCACAGATTTCATGGACCTGCCGCCCAAATCCAAGCACTCTTCTTTGATCAAAGAGCTTTGCGTAAACTGCGGCAATTGCACCCGCTGTCCCTATCTGGCCATCGAGCTGGATGAGGAAGGTTTTCCCACCATCGACGAAGACAAATGCATGGGCTGCAGCCTCTGTGTGCAGCTCTGCTGGACAAATGCCCTGGAAATGGTAGATAATGAGTAGTTAAGAAGATGAAAAGATTCAGACTGCTTCTGTTTATCAGCCTATTGCTCGCTTTGTGCACCTGTCTGGATGCGGGGAACATCTTTGAGCATGTAGAGCAGGACAGCCTCTTGCTAAAATCCCCTGTGGTATATAAAGATAAAGTAGTCTTTAATATCTACAGCGGTTTGGGAGGGTTTTCTGCTTTAGAACGTTCCGCTGTAGTCAGCAGAAGGCTGGAGGAGCTTTCCGAATATAAATATCTGTATCGTGACAGCTTGCAAATCTATAGCGAAGATGGTGAATATACTATCCATTATGCAGACAAAGCGATTCACACCGTAGGCAAAGCTGATTCCCTGGTTTTGCAAAAGCCGCTGGCTGAGATAGCTCAAGGCTATCATGATATTATAGCGGATGAATTTATCCCGCTGTTTACCCATCTGAATGTGCGGCAGGGCATTATCCTGACGATAAAGACGGTTTTCCTGGTTTTGCTGGTGCTGGGCATCAATATCTTTATTTTCAGGATGATCAGCAAATTCATAAGCTATCTGCAGAGCTTGATAAGATCGGTGAAAGAGAAGAATGCCAAAGGCTTTACCTTCAAAGGCATCAGGATACTTACAGTAGAGCAGTTTTGCCGGGCGATGAAGACCCTTATTGCATTGTTGCGCTTTATCTTAATTGCCTTATTGCTGTATTTCACACTGTATTTCTTGCTTTTAGCGATTCCGGGTACCCGCAGTATAGCGCGGCAATTGCAGGCCTATATCATGACCCCTCTGCTGGGCGTGAGTGAAGCTGTATTGAACTATCTGCCCAGCCTCTTCTTTATCATTATGGTGGTGATAGTAACCCGCTATGTGTTGAAGTTCTTGCGCTATATTTTTGACGAGATCAGGCATGGCCGTATCCGCTTTGCGACTTTCTATCCGGAATGGGCTAATTCTACCTATCAAATCGTGAAGTTTCTGATCATTTTCTTTACATTGGTGATTATCTTCCCCTATCTGCCCGGTTCCAGCTCCCCGGCTTTTCAGGGAATCTCGATCTTTGTGGGTGTGCTGGTATCTTTGGGTTCCTCTTCGGCCATCGCCAATATCATTGCCGGGATCATCCTAACCTATATGAGACCCTATCAGATAGGAGATTTTGTGCGCATCGGCGATAAACAGGGAGTTTTACTGGAAGCCACACTGCTGGTGGTGCGCGTAAAAACAGTTAAAAACGAAGAGATCAATATCCCCAATGCCATAGTACTTGCGGACAATATCACAAACTACTCTTCCTATGCCCGCGAAAAAAGACTTATCCTGCATACCAAAGTCAATATCCGTTATGATGTCCCCTGGAGAAAAGCCTCAGAACTTCTGGTCTCAGCTGCTCTGAAAAGCCATGGTATAAATACAAACAAACCCCCTTTTGTGAATATCACTGAGCTATTGGATCACTATGTAGAATATGAACTTAATGCCTATACGGATAATCCTAAAGCCATGCCGATGATCTACGCGGAATTGCATAAAAACATACTCGATAGCTTCGCTGAAGCTGAGGTGGAGATTCTGAGCCCGATGTATAACGCGATCAAAGATGGGAATATGAGCACGATTCCCAGAGATTCTTAATTCCAGTTTAAGACTTTAGCCTGAGGATGCTATTCCCCCGTCCCACAGCTTTACAGGATGGGAAAGAATCGGATTATGCTAAAAACGGAGCTATAGCAAGCTCCGGTACATAAAGCTTCTTCTTCAGTAGGCCAGCATCAAGAGCAGGCGCAAATCTTCTTTGCTCAGCTTAAATACTCCGCCTATGTTCGGATTTAGCATGATGATGTCCACAATCTGGCTCAATTCATCTGGCTTGATACTCAAATCCCGGAGTGAACTTGCCAGCCCCCAGCTTTGCAATTTGGCTCTGAATCTACGCACTCCCTGGGCTATATTATCTTCATCCCAGACTCGTTTTGCCCAGCGCTGGAAGCGGGAGGGGTCTTTTTCACTGAGATATTCGATCCAGGCCGGGAAAATCACTGCCAACCCTTCTCCATGCGAGATTTCGGGATGCAGAGCCGAAAGGGCATGCTCGATGGCGTGACAGGCCCAGTCTCCGCTATTCATGCCAAATCCGGTAAGTCCGTTCAAGGCCAGACTGGCACTCCAGGCGAGATTGGCGCGAGCAACGTAATCCTCAGGGTCTTTTTGCAAACGGTCTGTCATCGCGGTGATGGTCTGCAAAAGCGCTTCGTTGATCGCCAGGGTAGATAGTGCCCTTTCATTTGCAAAATAGAATTCCAGGATATGGGAGATCGCATCCATCGCACCATTTGCAGTTTGCTTGAAGGAGAGGGTATATTGCAAAGAGGGGTCGATAATGCTGAGCCGCGGATAGATAAACTGCGAAGTTATTCCCCATTTCTGATGGGTATTCGTATTTGTGATCACGGCATTGCCGTTCATTTCACTGCCTGTGCCAGATAGAGTGAGCACTGTATATAAAGGCAGGGCCTGCTTGATTATTTCCTTGCCGATAAAGGCGTTCCAGATGTCTTTCAGATACATCCCCGCAGCTACAGCCTTGGCGGTATCGATCACAGAACCTCCTCCAACTGCGAGTACGGCTTCTGCGCCAAATTCTCTGGCCTGATCTATGATCTGCCGGGTCTTGTCCAGTCTGGGATTCGCCTGTACGCCCCAGGCCTCGGTATATCTTATCCCGGCCTGGTTCAGGCTGTTTATCACCTGATCATAAGCGCCATTTTTACGAATGGAACCCCCACCGGCGATCAGGATGCAATTCTGAAGGCCGTCTTTGCGCATTTCACTACCCAGGTAGGCGATCTGAGCTTTGCCAAATATGATTTGAGTAGGATTGTGAATTCTGAAGGCTTCCATTTTCTTCTCCCAGTCTATAGCTTGACGCTAAAACCTATGGTTGCATAGTGAAACGCAGAAAAAGTATATACTTCATCTATGTCGCTGCCACCTTCCAAAAAGCGGTATCCAGCTCTGAAATTCAGCTTGTTATTGACCATAAAATCCAGCCCCAGATATACGTCTTCCGCTCTGCCATAAGGAGAGTCCAAACCTTCTGCTTCCAGGATCAATTCCAGCTCTTCCATCAAATGATATCCGGCGTTCAAACTGAGCAGCGGAACCGCACCGGTATTTGTCTTGCGAGATTTTTTGCCGTCTGATTTCAGCTCAATCTCGGCATCACGAATCTTTCCCGAAATGCCCACAGATTTGATCACAAACAGCGGCTTTGGGAAAAAATATCTGTATTGAAGACGGTAAGAATCAAAGCGGTAAAAAGCGTCCATCTTCTTTCCAGCATCATAGCTTTCGCCCTCATAGATGATGTCTTCGGGCAAAGTGCCGGAAGCATTCACGCGCAAGGGCGCGGCCAATAGTGATATCTGATGGCGCGGATGAATACGGTAATGTAGCTGCAACCTGCTGCTAAAGGCCGGATCGGACTTTAGATCGTCTGTCAAAGACAGCAGCGGGCTGGGATTATCCTCATTCGGGCTGCGAATGTCATTATAGCCAGAGAATGCAGCGCCTAATTCTGTTTCTATGCTCAAATTTAACTGTCCCCACAAACTGCTTGTGAAGAAGATGATGGTGATAATCAGGAAAATACTGCGTTTCATACTAAACCTCTTTGTTTTCATATTAACAATATGATAAGCGAAAGATTCTTTCACGCAAGGCCAAGCTTGCGCCCCTCTGGCCAATTTGTTTTTAACTTGCTTTTAACTCGAGCTGACTCGAAGCTTCGAGTGAGCTCGAGTAAAAAACGAGTTAAAATTAAGTTTATTGCAAGAGTGGTGGGCTCAATGCAAGAGTTGTTCATTGCAAGAGTGGTAAGTTCATTGCAGGTGTGGCGGGGTGTTTTGGGTGGGGATTCCTATCCTCTCTGGATTGGATGCCTGCTGGATTGGACGCCTGCTGGATTGGATGCGTCTCGCATCCAGCAAGTCCTCTGGCCTTGAGAAAAGAGGAGGGTTTCGTGCTCAGCATGCGGGACGCCTGCTGGATTGGATGCGTCTCGCATCCAGCAAGTCCTCTGGCCTTAAGAAAAGAGGAGGGTTTCGTGCTCAGCAGGCGGGACGCCTGCTGGATTGGATGCGTCTCGCATCCAGC
>JALNWR010000036.1 GCA_023230795.1 Candidatus Cloacimonadota bacterium | reverse complement strand
CTTCTTTATCTATAAATGCAAGAATAATATTCATATCCTGGAGGCTGGCTTCCCCAAAATCATTCAGTACACTAAATCAGACAGATACAAGACCAAGGAATTCGTTTATTATAGGATAGCTGATAAAGTGAGTTTCGCTTGACAGACATTTACTACTCGCAAAGCTTGACCCTAAGTAAATGTGAGAGGATAACAGCATGCGAAAATTGCCAGTGATCATCTGTCTGCTAATGCTTTTCGGCTGTGCGCTCGGCGCCAGAAAGAAAGCCAAAGATCGTCCGGCCTGGGTGGATAATCCAGCTATAGAATATAATACCACACTATATCTCAGCGCAGTGGGCAGTGGGTCTAATCGTTCTCAGGCAGAGGATAATGCCCGCGCCAATTTGGCCAAAATCTTCAGCAGCCGCATCCATAGCGAAAGCGATTTTGAGCAGCGCTATCAGGAAATCATCTCAGAAAGCTCTGCGAACTATGCTGCAGAACTGGATCAATCAGACCGGGTGAAAGTGATCAGTTCGCAGACCTTGAGCAATATCCAGATTGGGAAAAGCTGGACTGATGATCTGGGGCAGGTCTATACTGTGGCTTACCTGAATCGCACCCTTACTGCAGAGCTGTATCGCAGCAAGATTGAGGGCAATGCGGCGCGCATCATGAGCCTGCTAAACAGCGTATTGGAAAGTCAGGACCAATGGGAGACCTTTGCCACGCTGAATGCAGCCAGTGCCCTGGACTTTGAGTGCGAGCAGCTGATCTCTCAGCTCAGGATCATCAGGATGGAAGAAGCCGACTTTATCCATCTGCCATACGATCCGCAGGTGCTTCAGGCTCAATTGCACGCTGCCGGCAGAAAGATACTCTTCCGGGTGCAAGGAGAGGGAGAGGCAGCCCAGGCCCTGATCCCGAATCTGCAGGAAGTGGTTACCAATCTCGGCTTTGGGGTATCTGATACCGCTCAGAACCTGATACAAATGAGCCTCAATATCGAAGAGCTCAAGCTTGAAACCCCCCGCAACAAATATGTGCGTTATCAGCTAACTATCACGGTGACAGATGAAAAAGGCAAGCAGCTTTTGAACTTTAACGACGCCGGGCGGGAAGCGCATTTTAGCTTTGCAGAAGCCAGCAGCCGTGTGCAAAGAACCGCCTCAGAGAAGATCACCGGCGAATTTGCCCAAAAACTGCAAGCTTATCTGAATGGCAAGATTGTGCAGCGATAAACAACAGGCTTTGCAAATGGCGATCAAAGCAGCAAACTGATAGGGCTCTGGCTCTTGATAAAAACCAAAAGCGTAAAAGCTATTGACAAAATAAGCTGATCTGCGATTATGGCAAGACTTGAAGAAACAAACTAATAAAATACTATCCTGGAGGATATATGACTGCAACTAAACGTGTTTACCTTTTCGGCAACGGACAGGCCGAAGGAAAAGCAGAGATGAAGAATCTGCTGGGTGGAAAAGGTGCAAACCTTGCCGAGATGAACCTCATCGGTGTTCCCGTCCCCCCTGGATTTACCATTACCACTGATGCCAGCATCGAATACAATAAGGTCGGTGAAGCCAAGCTGCGCGAATTGCTCGCAGATGAAGTAAAGGCCGCCGTCAAATTCGTGGAAGACATTATGGGCACAGAATTTGGCTCAAATGAAAACCCGCTCTTACTTTCGGTTCGCTCCGGAGCCAGAGCTTCCATGCCCGGTATGATGGATACCATCCTGAATCTTGGCATGAACGACGCCGCCGTGCAGGGCATCATCAAAAAGACCAATAACGAACGTTTCGCCTGGGATAGCTACCGCCGCTTTGTCCAGATGTACGGCGATGTGGTCTTGGGCCTCAAGCCAAAGACAAATGAAGAAGAGGACCCCTTTGAAGTGATCATCGACCAGATGAAGAAAGAAAAAGGCGTGACAAACGACCTTGATCTGGACAGCAATGATCTGCAAGAGATGGTCAAGCGCTTCAAGAAAGCCGTGAAAGACAGCACCGGGCATGATTTTCCGGACGATCCCTGGGCACAGCTTTGGGGCTCCGTATTTGCCGTCTTCGATAGCTGGAACAACGATCGCGCCGTATATTACCGCCAGATGCATGACATTCCAGATGAATGGGGCACAGCCGTAAACGTGCAAGCGATGGTCTTTGGCAATATGGGCGACAGTAGCGCCACCGGCGTAGCTTTCACCAGAGATGCTGCTACCGGAGAGAATATCTTCAACGGCGAATATCTCATCAATGCCCAGGGTGAAGACGTGGTATCCGGCGTTCGCACCCCTCAGGAGATTACTATAGAAGGCTCCCGCAGATGGGCAAAGCTTGCCGGCGTTAGTGAAGAAGAACGCGCTGCCAAGTTCCCTTCCCTGGAAGAAACTATGCCCAAAGCATATAAAGAACTTTTTGAGATTCAGCGCAAGCTGGAAAGACATGCCGGCGATATGCAGGACGTGGAATTTACCATTCAAGACGGTAAACTCTGGATGCTGCAGACCCGCGGTGGCAAACGCACCGGATTCGCCATGGTGAAAGTAGCCATGGACATGCTCAGTGAAGGCCTTATCGATGAAAAGACAGCGCTATTGCGTATGGAGCCCGGCAAGCTCGACGAGCTGCTGCACCCCGTATTCCAGAAAGCCGCTCTGGCTAAAGCCGACGTTATCACCCAAGGGCTTCCCGCTTCTCCTGGAGCAGCCACCGGGCAGATCGTATTCTTTGCCGATGTAGCAGAAGCCTGGGCCAAAGATGGCAAACACGTGATCCTGGTGCGCACCGAAACTTCCCCGGAAGACCTCAGGGGCATGAACGTGGCCAGAGGCATCCTCACCGCTCGTGGTGGGATGACGTCACACGCTGCCGTAGTAGCCCGTGGTATGGGCAAATGCTGCGTATCCGGCGCTGGAGCTATAGTGATCAATTACAAAGACCGCAGCATGACTGTGGGTTCCAGAACCTTCAAGGAAGGTGATTGGATATCCCTGAATGGCTCCACCGGTCAGGTAATGGAAGGCAAGATCGATACTCAAGACCCCGAACTCAGCGGAGACTTTGCCAAGATCATGAAGCTTGCCGACAAATATACCAGGATGAAAGTACGCACCAATGCCGATACTCCCAAAGATGCCACCGTAGCCCGCAATTTCGGCGCACAGGGCATCGGCCTTACCCGCACAGAACACATGTTCTTTGAAGGAGATCGCATCAAAGCTATGCGTGAGATGATTCTCGCAGATGATGAAGCCGGACGCCGCAAGGCTCTGGACAAGCTTCTGCCCATGCAGCGCAGCGATTTTGAAGGCATCTTCACCGCTATGGAAGGCCTGCCGGTGACCGTGCGTCTCCTGGACCCACCTTTGCATGAGTTTGTCCCTCATGAGGAAGCTCAGCAGGCTGAGATCGCCAAAGACCTGGGCATAGAGCTAAAGAAAGTGAAAGAAAAGGTGGATTCTCTGCACGAGACCAATCCCATGCTGGGACACCGGGGTTGCCGTTTGGGCAATACCTATCCCGAAATCACCGAAATGCAGACCCGGGCCATCATCGAAGCCGCTATCAACGTCCAGAAAAAAGGCCTGAATGTGCTGCCGGAAATCATGGTTCCCCTGATCGGAACTCTGGCGGAGTTTGAGCTGCAAGACAGCATCATCCGCGAGACCGCAGAAGCAGTCTTCAAAGAAACCGGTGTAAGGGTGGAATACCTGGTAGGCACCATGATCGAGATTCCCCGCGCAGCTCTGCTGGCGGATAAGGTGGCCGAAAAAGCTGAATTCTTTAGCTTTGGCACCAATGATCTCACTCAAATGACCTTTGGTTACAGCCGTGACGATGCCGGAATATTCCTGCCCGTCTATCTGAAGAAAAACCTCTTGAAACACGATCCCTTCCAGATTTTAGATCAGGAAGGAGTAGGACAATTGGTGGAAATGGGCACCAGCCGTGGCCGCAGCACAAATCCCAATCTCAAAGTGGGTATCTGTGGTGAACACGGTGGTGAGCCCAGCAGCGTGGAATTTTGCCACAGAGTGGGCATGGATTACGTGAGCTGCTCGCCATACCGCGTGCCGATCGCCCGTCTGGCTGCAGCCATAGCAGCCATTCGCTAAGATAAATAACTAAACGATATAAGATAACCGGCCAGATCATCTGGCCGGTTTTTTAGCTTTTGCAAGAAATCCGTGCAAGAAATTGTGTGCATTTTTCGTGAGTCTGATTATCATATTTCTTGAACATCATTCATCAGACAATGCACAAGGAGTTAAACATGAAAAGATTAGAAAACAAAGTAGCCCTGATAACCGGTGCCGCAAAAGGTATGGGAAGAAGCGAAGCTCTGCTCTTTGGCAAGCAAGGAGCCAGATTGATAATTACCGATATCGATATAGAGAATCTGAACAAATTGGAAAAAGAATTGTCGGAAGCCGGAGTGCAGGTGATAGCCGTCAAGCACGACGTGGCCCTGGAGCCGGACTGGGCAGCAGTGGCAAGGGAGGCGCAACAGGCCTTTGGCAAAGTAGATATTCTGGTCAACAACGCCGGCATCCTTGCTTCAGAAGGGGTAGAAGCCACTAACCTTGAAAAATGGAACCAAATCATCGCCGTGAATCAAACCGGAACCTGGCTGGGGATGAAACACATAGTTCCTTTGATAAGAAAAGCAGGTGGAGGCTCCATCGTGAATATAGCTTCCATTTACGGACTCATCGGCAGCGGAAGTTCAGCAGCATACCAGGCCTCTAAAGGCGCCGTGCGGATACTTTCCAAAACCGCCGCCATGGAATATGCCGCCGAGAATATCCGCGTGAATACCATCTTCCCCGGAGCCATCGAAACGCCTATGGTTTCTGAATCTATATCAGATGAAGAACTGCAGGGCTTGCTTGCCTCGGTGCCGATGAAGCGCATCGGCAAACCTGACGAGGTTGCCTTTGGCGTGCTCTTCCTGGCAAGTGATGAAAGCTCTTATATCACGGGTGCAGAGCTCGTTATAGACGGAGGCTGGGTAGTCCCCTAAGCTTCACATAGCAAGAATCCGCGCCCTGTAAGCTACAAGCTGCTTGCAAGAGCCGCACTTTTATGATGAACACGCAGCTAATTCAAACCTAACTCGAGCTGACTCGAAGCTTCGAGTCAGCTCGAGTTCAAACTGCGTTAAAATCAAATTGGAGGCAAAGGCGCCAGCTATCAGCCTTAGCGCTTGCTTGGCCATAAAAACTTATCCCAATGATACTAAGCGGACATAGGCTATCTATACACACAAAATAAATCCTCGCTTCTGGAATGCTTTTTGAATATGATATCTATATAGATAAATAACAGCTTCAAGGAGTGCGCTATGCGGATAGACATCAGCGATCAAGCCAGGGCCCATCTGTGCAGGAAGATAGATTTCTTTCTGGCGCGTGGGCGTGTGCCCAGGATCGTGCTGGCCGAACGTAGCTGCAGCGGAGCCAATTTCCGGCTTTTCTTTGAATCTGCTCATGATGACGATCGGGCTTTTGAAGTATCTGGTCTGAAGGTCTTTGTCCCTAAGGGACTTATAGATGAATTTAATGGTTTTTCTTTGGATATGGAGCAGTTTTTCTTAAATAGAAGACTCAAGATTACGCCTCTAACCCAGAGCTTTCGCTGCGATTGCTCAGAGAAATGCCCAAGCACTGCTGCAGAAGCAGCCAAAAAGGATAGATAATATGAAAAAGATGACTTATACAATGCTGTTTAGCTTGCTGGCCTTATGGCTGTTTGCGGCTCCTCACAGCTTTTTGCCGCTGGAAGTGCAGCAACCTGATGGCAGCCGCCAGAGCATATATGCCAGTGGAGATGAATTTCATAACTGGTTGCATGATGAAGACTTTTATAGCATAGTTCAGGACGATCAGGGCTGGTATGTATATGCCACTCAGGATGATGAAAGAGTAGCTCCCACTCAGCTCAAAGTGGGCATCGATCTGCCCTCACAGCGCTCGCTCAGTCCCGGGATAAACCTTTCACAGAGATTGATCGAGGAGCGTTACGCACGCATGGCCTCGTTGCGGGATTATGGGAATTCCCGCGCACCTCATGCGGGGGATTTGAACAACGTGGTGATCTTCATCCGCTTTTCCGATGATCCGGAATTCACGCAGCAGATCGGCTTTTATGATAATATGTTCAATGCAGAAGCTGTCGATGCCAATTCCATGAAAAACTACTTTCAGGCCGCTTCTTACGGGCAATTGACGGTGGATTCCTCCTTTTATCCCCTGCCTGTGGACAATCAAATCCTCTGCTATGTGGATAGTCACCCGCGTAATTATTACCGCAAACGGACAGCCGCCAATCCCATCGGCTATGATGAAGATGACTATTGGGACAGGACAAACAGGGAACACACCCTTTTGGCCAATGCGGTAGATTATGTGGAAGATCAGATTCCGATGTCCTTGGTTGTGGATGGCGATTCCGACGGCTATGTGGATAACGTTTGCTTCATCATCAAGGGTGCCACGGAAGGTTGGGCAGAATTGCTCTGGCCTCACCGCTGGGTGCTGTATGCGGCAGATGCCTATATCCATGGCGCGCAGGTCTGGGATTTTAATTTCCAATTGGAAAACTCTCTCAACTACAGCGCAGCCAGTGTATTGTCCCACGAGATGTTCCATTCACTCAGTGCTCCGGATTTGTATCGTTATGTAGATACCACCATCGATCCCATCGGAAGCTGGGACCTCATGGCCAGCAATACGAATCCCCCTCAACACATGAGTGTATGGATGAAATATCGCTATGGAGATTGGGTTTCGGAGATTCCCTGGATCACCCAATCCGGTACATATACCCTGAACCCTGTGGCCAGCTCATTTGCAAACAATGTCTATCGGGTGGCTTCCTGGGTTTCCGGCGAAAGCTATGTCCTGGAATATCGCAAGCCTCATGGCATCTATGACGGTAATATCCCCGGCAGCGGGCTTCTGGTTTACCGCCTGAATCCATCTATCGAGGGTAATGCAGACGGTCCGCCGGACGAGCTTTATATCTACCGCCCCGGAGGTTATAATACCACAAGCAATGGAGCGCTCTCGCAAGCTGCTTTTTCACAGCAGAACAACCGTACCATGATCACAGAATTTACCGACATCAATAGCTTTTCGGGAAATAATCAGCCGGGGGGATTGTATCTGTACAACGTGGGCGAGGCCGGAGAAACCATCAGCTTTGATATCCGCATCTCCAATGTGCAGCTCGGCTATCCCAGCGGAGGAGAAACCTTCTTTGCCGGCACCAGCAAGCAAATCCAGTGGATATCCAAAAACACTTTAGGCACGGTTAAGCTGGAATTCAGCAGCGATGATGGCAACACCTGGACTCAGATTGCAGATAATGTGCACAATTCAGGAAGCTATACCTGGATGAATATCCCCAGCCTGGATTCCGATCTGTGCAGAGTGCGCATTACCCTGAACAGCAATGGCCACAGCGATACCTCTATACAACCCTTTAGCATCATCAGCTCGATGGCCGCACCGCAAACCATATATCCTGCCAATATGCAGGAAGACCTGCCCACCGATCCGCTGTTCTCCTGGCAAGAGGTAAACGGCGCTGCGGGATACTACTTTGAGCTCAGCACCCAGCCGGGTTTTGACACTACTGTGATTACCTTGGTGGATCATCCCGATACCCAATACCAAATGAGCGGCCTTACCCCTTATAGCACTTACTATTGGCGGGTAGCGGCTTCCTCTGAAATCGGGATCAGCCTCTTTAGCGATACCAGCCAGTTTACCACCGGCGAGCTTTCGGAAGCGCCGCAGACTCCTCAGCTGATGTATCCCTCAAACTATGCGTCAAATCAAGCCCAAAATCTGGAGCTAAGCTGGCAGGAAAGCCATCTGGCCGAGAGCTATTGGCTGCAAATAGGCAGCAATGCCTTCTTTAGCAACCTGGTAGTGGATATCAGCGGCATCACGCAGACCAGCATCATCTCCCCGCTTTTGGAGCCAAATACCACTTACTTCTGGCGGGTAGCAGCGACAAACAACTTTGCCAATAGCAGCTTCACCAGTGCCCGCAGATTTAGCACCGGAAGCTGGGTGGGGACATCAGATGAGCTCAGCCCGGCGCTGCAAAACCAGCTGAAACAAAATTATCCCAATCCCTTCAACCCCCACACCAATATCTTTTTCAGCGTCAAAGATATCGCAGAGTCTGCCAGCCTGACCATCTACAATACCAAAGGCCAGATAGTGCGCAGACTCTTCAGTGGCCTGCCCGCAAAGTCTGAACTCAGTCTGCTCTGGGATGGGAAAGACGATAGCGGCAAGGCGGTGAGCAGCGGAATCTATCTCTATCGTCTGCAAGCGGGTGATTTTTCACAGACTCGCAAGATGCTGCTTAGCAAGTAGCTACTGACCCCTCATTGACAAGCTTAGCAGTCTTTTGCAGAGACTGCTAAGTTTTTTCTTGCCTTTTTTGCCAAAGCGATTATCATATTATTAGAACAAAAAACCATAGGAGGTTAATCATGAAACTCGTACCTTATCGTAGAATGAACGACATCAGACCCATGAGCAATATGCTCAGCTTGTTTGACAATTTCTTCAACACTGCGTTTGATGAAGAAACATCAGAAGATAACTTCCGTGCTATGGCAATGGATATTATCGAACAGGATAAAGAATTCACTATAACGGCAAATCTGCCAGGATTTAAGAAGGACAACGTCAAGATATCCTTGCACGACAATCAGTTGGTAGTGGAGGCTTCTTGCGAAGACAAAAAGGAAGAGCAAAAAGGAACCGTGTATCGCTGTGAGCGTTATAGCGGCAACTACAGGCGCAATCTGGTCCTTCCCGAAAATGCGGACTTGAATAAGATCGTGGCCAAGATGGAAGATGGAGTGCTAAAGCTCAGCATTCCCAAGAAGGAACCGACTCCGAAGAAGGAAATCACCATCGATTGATGCTATCGGAACTAAATAATAAGGCCCGCGCAAGTTTGCGCGGGCCTTCTTTCGTTTGTCCATAGAATTCTATATCAGGTAATTTATCACGAAAAGCCTAAAGTGCAGCTCTATATTCAAGCCGGCCAAAGCCACAAACTGCGGCAAACTTTGTGCTAAGGCCGGCTTGAAAACTGCTATTCCTCTTTTAGATCAAAAGGGATTTTAGATCGGAGCTTTACAGCTCGCTCATATACATCAGAAGGTCTGCCACGCGGCAGGAGTAAGCCCATTCGTTGTCATACCAGGTCAGGATTTTGGCCATATTGCCTTTTACGTAAGTTGAGCCGCTATCAAAGATGGCAGAATGCGGATTGCCCACGATATCGATGGATACTATGGGCTCGTCTGAGTACTGCAGATAGCCTTTGAGATGGCTGTTTGCGGCTTCTTTCATGGCTGCATTGATCTCGTCCCTATTGGCTTCACGGTTTAAGGTTACGTTCAGGTCCACCAGCGAACCATCCGGAGTGGGCACGCGCACGGCCAGACCGTCCAAGACTCCATTGAGTTCTGGGATCACCAGTCCGATAGCTTTTGCTGCACCGGTGGTAGTGGGGATCATGCTCATCGCCGCAGCTCTGGCCCGACGCAGGTCTCGGTGCGGCAGGTCCAGGATGTTTTGATCGTTTGTATAAGAGTGGATAGTGGTCATCAGTCCACCCACGATTCCGAATCTGTCGTGCAAGACTTTGCAGACTGGAGCCAGGCAGTTTGTAGTACAGGAGGCATTGGACACGATAAGGTCTGTAGCCTTGAGCTGAAGATGGTTTACTCCCATCACGATCGTGGCATCCACTTCATCTTTGGCCGGTGCTGTGAGGATCACCTTTTGGGCTCCGGCTTTGAGGTGTTTACTGGCTTTTTCTTTGGTATTGAAGAATCCGGTGGCTTCCACCACATACTGCACGCCCAGGTCTTTCCAGGGCAGGCCTTCGGGGTCTTTTTGCGAGAAGATCCTGATGTTTTTACCGTTTACGCTGATGTGGTCTTCACCGTGTGATACCTCACCATCAAAGATCTTGTGAACACTGTCATATTTAAAGAGATAGGCCAAAGTCTTGGCATCGGTGAGATCGTTGATCGCCACCACTTCTACCTCGGGATGATACTTTAGAAACGCGCGCAGCACGAGACGGCCAATTCGGCCAAAACCATTGATTGCTACTTTTATCATAATTACTCCTTTTATGGTTAGTTTATAGTAAGATGCTTTTGTTTGCACTGCCGGATACGAGGCAGAAGCTCTTCACAGTTTCCTGCATTCTGTTTTCGCCTTTGATCAGCCATTTGCGGGGATCAAATTTGCTTTTATTGGGAACATAGTCTTTGGGGTCCAGATCCGGCGGACAGACTATAGAATACTTCTCTTTCTCCCAATAGGCCTGAATTTCCTGGGCCATATCCATCTGATAATGGGTGTCTTTATTGATCTTGACCACGCCATATTTGATGGCATCACGTTGCTGAGCATCGGTGAGTCCGGAAGCTCCATGCAATACCAATCCACGCTCCACATTGTGTTTGATCAGCAGGTCGTCGATTTCTTTTACCAGATCGAGGCGCAAGACTATATTCTCGCCTTTGGAAACTCCGTGATTTGTGCCTACGGAGGCGGCGAAGAGATCCACATTGGTCTTTTTCACAAACTCCAGGGCTTCTTCGGGACGGGTGTAAAGCTCGGTCTCGGAGACTATTTCATCTTCCGTGCCTTTGATATGGCCAATCTCGCCTTCCACCAGGATGCCGTGTTTGTGCGCTACATCCACCACCTCTTTGGTGACGCGGATGTTTTCGGCGAGGTCTTCCTGGGAGGCATCCATCATTACGGAGGTAACGAGATTGTTCTCCAGGCAAAACACGATAAAATCAAAATAATTCGGGGTGGCATGGTCTATATGAAGGCCGATCCCACACTTGGGAAATTGAGCGGCAAAGGTCTTGATCATGGTGGATATCAGCCGCGCACCCACCTCCATATCCTGAGATTCGCCGGCTGCATATTTGCAAGCCCCGGCGCTCATCTGTAAAAGGCCATCCGAGCCCACGTTGTTGTAGCCCTGGATGATCGCCCTGATCTGGGTGTCAAAAACGACGTTAGATGCGATAATGCCATAGCGATTTTTCTTCGCTCTGTGAAATACTTCCATTAGCTGTGTTCCACTTAAAAACATGATATTTCCTCCTTGTATCTTCAGATTAGATTTTGTGTTCATTTTATCCTAAGGGCAGCTTATCAGTCAAGAGATATATTAAGGCATTTTTTGAAATTGAGTAGAAAAGATATTGGAGCGTGGGGCAGAAAAAGCTACAGACAGCCGTTAAATCCAGCCTTTGCCTCCAATTTAAGGTAAAACCGAATCAAAAACAAGTTCAGGAAAAGGGGGCGGGTAGTTAGGGCTACCCACCCCATATATTTACTCTATTTGAGCATAAGGATCTTACGGGTGATCTTTTTATCGCCCACTTTGAGGCGGTAGAAATAGAAGCCGGAGGCGGTATCTCTGCCTTGCGCATCTTTTCCATTCCAGATTACCTTGTGCGTTCCCTGGTTTTGCAGGCCTTTGTGCAGACTGCGCACCAGCTGTCCTTTGACGTTATAGATATCCAAGCTTACCATAGCATCTTTGCCCAGACTATAGGAGATGGTAGTGCTGGGGTTGAAGGGATTGGGATAGTTCTGAGTGCTGATCAGATCCGGGGCTTCCTCCTGTCCGTCGGGATTGACAGCCACTTCCAGGATCAGGGGCACGAGCCAGGGGCTGTGGCCGATAGGCGGATTTGTGGCATCGATCTTGAGCTCAAGGATCATCTGATCTTCACGCAGGTTCACTATCTGTCCGCTGCCGGGGTCTGTAAGCTGCAGGCTGCAGCCCTGGGGGAGCTTGCTATCCTGGGGAATGCCAAGGGATACGGCGCCTTCGAAGATGCCATCTTCCAGCAGGTTCTCCAGATTCAGCATCAGGTTCCAGCTATACACACTGGCAGCATTATTTTTGATATCACGGAGGTAATTTCCGGCCCTCTCGCTCCAGTGGCTGTTATCGATATAAAGATCGATCTTGGCCTGGGGGGCAAAGGGCATATTGGGCAGGCAGGAGACATCCATGGGGTCGTAAGCATCTGAGGCATCAGCGGCTGCACCCAGGATGGCTTTGCCGGCATAGCGTCCGCTATCGGCCTGAAGCAAAACTTCCCAGCTCAGCTCGGAAGGATGGGCAGAAGGATTTGCCTGCGCTACCTGGACATTGTTGCTTCTGAATCTGGGGGCACCCGGATAGCTAAACTTTACCTGAGCATTAGGTCCGGATGCCTGCAAGAAGAAGGCTCTCCAGGGAGGGATAGTGCCTGTGCCGGTGGAGATATTTATCACATCATAGCCATAGGTATCGGGGTTGAACACAGTGGCGTAGGTATTTACATTATTAATCACGATGCTGCTGTCTGCAGGGCTGATAGGGAGGTCGTAAGGATTGGCCAGCATAAAGTGATCCTGCACTCCGCTTTCCAGGTCCATCAGATAGTCTTCCTTATCTAATATACCATAAACCGGGACGCTCACAGTCTCAAGCTGCGGATTTCGCAGCCAGTAACCCACGGCCGGATACAGCACGCTGGGCACATTAAGATTTTGAGCGTTAAGATTTAAGTGCCCTATAGCCAATTCTTCGGGGCTGTTCAATTGCAGAATCGAAGTGTAATATGGATGCACATAGAAGGGGGCCAGGTAATCCCCAAAGATATTTAAGGGAGTATTTTCTCCGGGGGCCACGATAATCGGCATACCCATCATGTTCCAGCCTGGTTCAAAGGGGAAATCGTAAGATTCCATCATGAATTCCAGGGCAGCAAAATCGTAAGGATATGACCCTATCTGGGCATCTGGATCGTCTGTGCGCAGAGGTGAACGGGGCAAAAGGTAGAAGTTCCCACTGTCGGGATCTGCAAAGAGAGGGTCGGCATCGCTATTGTTTACACCGGGGTAGGCACCGGCAGCATAGGAAATATTGCTCTGGTTCACTGTCGCTGTACCACTTTCGATTTCGATGGGCTCGGTCAGCGGGACGCCTGAGCCAGACCAGATCACGCTACGCACCATTTCGGCGGAGGCAGCTACCAGCTTCAGGCCTTTTTCATAGCCCCAGATGGTGCTTTGAGAGATATTTGCCGAGCCACCTTGAACCACTATTGCCTGGCCGGCGAGATTCTGGCCTGTGCGGTAGGGATGTCTTTGCTGCTCATCGGGATGAATCATGAGTTTAGCGCAGGAAGCGTTAGTTACATTTTGCAGCAGCACAGCCTGAGAGCCCTGCCTACTGGCACTACCGGTATTGCGGATGCGGATATTGGTGATCACCACGTTTGAGCCGGAGGCATGCTGCTGATTGTTTATCACAAAGCCTTGTGAGCAGCCTTCAATGTTGCTTTGATCGGCCGTTAGCTGGTTTACTCCCTTGAGGTAGATTCCCTGGGTTTCAGCTCTGCTGGCACTGCCGGTATTGCGAATGCGGATATTGGTAAGCACCACGTTTGTAGCGGCTGCGTGCTGCTCATTGTCCAGCACAAATCCTTGTGAAAATCCTGCAATGCTATCTTGCTCGGCTGTTACCTGGCTTACATTTCTCAGATAGATTCCGCGGCTTGCGGATCTGCTGGCGCTACCTGTATTGCGAATGCGAATATTGGTAAGCACCACATTGGAAGAAGCGCCGGCGTATTCTTCATTATCGACCACAAATCCTTGTGAAAATCCTGAAATGCTATCTTGTTCTGCAGTGCTGTATATGGCATTATTCGAGGCATTGATCCGGCTTATGTTTTTGAGCAATACTCCCTTGGCCAGGCTGCGGCTGGCGCTGCCGGTATTGCGGATGCGGATATTGGTGAGCGTGGGAGTGGCGCGGGTAAACTGCGTACTCTGAGCGTCCCAATCGACACCGGTATCAAAATCATCAAATTCTGCATCTTCGATCTGCAGGGCTACCGCTCCTGTAACTGTAAGGCCGGCGCTGCCCTGGCGGCTGGCACTACCTGTATTGCGAATGCGGATATTGGTGAGCGTGGGAGAGCTGGTAAGGCGGTTGCTATTGCTAAAGGCTATGCCTACGGGATATCCCTGCACTTCCAGACCATCCAGGCCGACATTGCAGACACCCACTATCTGAAGGCCAATCTGGCTGGGAAGCTCATCTGCGGCAGAGATCAGCAGGTTGTTGATGGGAAAACTGCCATCCACAAGCTTGAGCCCGGTGATGGCGTTGATGATATTGCAATTGTCAAAGAGCATGGGCAATTGCTGGCTCTGAATGAGGATTCCATCCCAGCCCATAGCATCATTGCCCTGCAGGGTAACTCCATCGGCGAGGATGCGGCCATAGACCTTCAGACCGGCATTCGGGGCAAAATTTATCACCACAGCTTCATCAATGCTGAGCACACTGGCCTCAGAGATGATCAGATCTGCATTGAAGTGATAAGGGGATCCGGCCAGGCTGAGATGCACGTTGGCGTCGAACTCTGCAGTGACGCTCATGCTATGAGTAGAGCTGATGGCGCCTTTGAAGATAGTGAGCGAAACGTTATAGACTCCCGGAGTGAAATATTCGTGGAAGGGATTTTCCAGGCTGCTGCTGCTGCCATCGCCAAAATCCCAGAGATAGCTATCGGGAGATCCGATAGAAAGGTTTGTGAATTGCACCTCAGTGGAGCTGGGGGTATTGGTGGCCTCGTAGGTGAAATCCGCCTGGAAGAAGGCCAGCAGGTCGGTATTGCCGAGGCAGATACCCACGGGATGAGGGAGGGTGAGCTGCTGAAGCTCATGGGTATAAAGGTCTATACTGACCAGAGGAACAATTTCATCATTGGTCGAAGCAGAGATATAAGCTTTGCTCTTATCGCTGGAAATAGCTATCATATCCACACCAAAAAATCCAGCACTTGGGGAATATGGCAAAGTGTGGCTGTAGAGCAATTCCAGCGTGCCATCGGCAAGCACTGCGTATTCAGAGAGGATATTATTAGCCCCGCCGATGAGCGCGCGGCTGCCATCTTTGGAATAAATGGCGGATTGCGAGCTCTGCGGCAGGCTCTGGATGATCTGAATGCTATTATCGGCGTGCAAGCTGAGTACCTTGGAGTCTGAGGAGTGAGAGCAGGCGATCGCATAATCACCACTGGGATGGATGGCAGTATTAAGAGGACTATTTACTGATACCGATACATCAGTATAGCTCAGTTCTCCGGTCTCAAAATCCAGATAGTATTGATGGACAAGGCCGCCATTTGTATCGTTTACCAGAACTTTACCATCGCGGCTGATCTCCACTCCCTGGGCCTGATGCGGAGAGATATCGATATTCTGAACCAGAGTCCGGCTTTGTAAGTCCAACACGCCCAGGTAGGTGGCAGTGGCTCCATCGGCCACAAGGGCATAGCGGTCATCATGGCTAAGGGTAATATCCTCTGCCGCAAAATCAAGCTGGTAAGCGCTGAGCACTGCAGGCTGCAGGATATTGCTCAAATCCAGGTGATAGACGGTGTGATTGGCAAAATTTGAAACCAGGGCAAATTGGCTATCGGAAGACAGCACTACGTCCAAAAGTCTTTGAGCACCGAGCTGACCTTCCAAAAAAGGACCAAGCACGGTATTTGTGGCTACATCCACAATGCTGAGGCTGGGTGGAGTGTAATTTGCCACCAGCAGAAAATCGCTGCCCCCAGCCTCTATAGACACTCCAAAGCTGGTGCTGGCTTGCTGCGGCGGGTCGTTATTATCCACGGCATTCAAGGTGATCCAATGCTCTCCCAGGTTGCCCAGCTGGGCGTCAATCTGGATATTGAGATAGCAAGGATTTCCGGGAATGATCTCATAAGCAAAACCGGTGATAAAATCATGCTCCACAGTGACATTTACCGAATCTGAAGTCGCCGAGTTTGCCGAAATGTTCAGCTGATGCACATCGCCTGTATTCAGAGTAATCATCTCGGAAGGCACACCGGTAAAATAAGGTGGGATAGACATGGTCTGGGCTGAGAAGGTAAAGAGCTGATAATCCAGCCAGCTCACGCCGGAATAAGCGCCATGCGGGCCATGGTAATCTGTGCCTTCGTGATCAAATCTACCGATCTGGGCATAGCTGGCCCCATCACCCTGATTGATCCCCACTGTGGCCGGGGTGCCGCCAAAACCGCCGCTTCCACCGGAAGCATTACCGGTGGTCCATTGCATATCACCATAGCTAAAGGCGACGTTATTGCCCAGGCCGATGATAGGGCAGGTGCCATCGCTGAAAATAATCTCAAAGGTATTGAGCTTGTCGATTTGATTGCCATAATAACCTACGGCGTTCCAGATCACGGTAACCCTATTGTCTTCCAGCTTGTAATACACATCACCACCGGCGGCAGGCCTGGTATCCACATCCGCCCAAAAAGCCGCCAGCATGGGGTATCCATTCAGGGGAAAGCCATAGGAGCTATAGGTGCTGTAGCGGTTGCCAAAGGATACATTACCGTTGTTGTTGATGTAAAATTGACTTTGCATGCTGCCATAGAAATCAAAGACGAAGGGCAGGCCGATGACGGAAGAAGAACTATCGTCATTTCCGG